>JAJQCL010000214.1:2707-13562 GCA_021202715.1 Lachnospiraceae bacterium | reverse complement strand
ATTTACTATTTTTCCTCTTCAACTAATCCGGCCGGGTGGTGTGGGGGGTATTAAAATTTTTAAAATCTTTTTTTTTTAATGGGGGGCGCCCCTTTGGGGCCGCCCCCCTCTTTCTGTCTTTCGATGCCTCTACTCTACCACGAAGGTGAAGTAGACATCTGCGTATTTGGTTCCCTCTGCAAATCCATACATCGAGAAACGTATGCGGTAGGTACCGGCGGTAAGGTCACTGAGAGTTATCTCCGCAGTGGCACTCGCACCGGAAACAGCCACTGTCTCTGTCGTGTCATCCTCTGCCTCAAAGGCCGCCAGCGTCGTATTCTGCTTCTCGACCCGGACCTGCAGTGTCCCGCCGGTCGGCAGGCTGATGTCGGTCAGCCTGAACGTCACCGTATGAGTACCCTCACTGAGTACGCGGCTGTCAGCGCTGTCGCCGTCCACGCTCACGCCATCGATCTGCGTGATGGTCGCCGCCAGGCTGGGTGCAGTCTCCGCCTCCGCGGTATAACTCACTACACCGGCTGTCGCCACGATGCCTCCCAATACATTCGGCGCACTCGCAGCCACCGCCAGGCTCCAGGTGATCTGATAAGTTCCCTCCTCAAGACCCTCGAAGCTGTAGGCAAGATTCGTGTAGGTTTGTTCACTCTCCGGGTCTCCTGTCAGGGCAAAGAGGACGGTATCTCCGGCAATCCACGTTCCTGTTGTGCTTCCCAGTGTGGCCACAGCGTCATAGGGCACTGTCACCGCGTTTCCATTACCATCCGTCAGCGTCGCCACCAGATAGAGTGTCTCTCCACTGCGGCGGGTATCCGCTGTCTTCGGGCTCCATGTTGCCGACACGGTATTGGCCGTTCCAACCGCTGTGACAGAGGCCGTGGGCGCGTCATAGAGGGAGTAGCTCACCGCCGCGCCGGTTACATCCGAGTCATCATCGATCAGCTGCAGCTGAACACTGACATCGCTGTAATCGCTCGCTGTAATACTTCCGGCCTGCGAGAAATCCGCCGCAATCATAAAGCTGTCTGCAAGCGTCGCCCCGGCCGTTCCCGCCATCAGGTAAGAGGTCGGACTCTCCGTGCCTCCCATCTTCTGGAACCAGCTCAGCGCAATGGTCGTCTCATCCCCGGTTGTTGTATAATGATAGAACCGCACAATGTTATCCGAGGCACTCAGCACCGCGAGCGTCAGCTCCGTGCCAGCAGGGAACGCTTTGGTAAGTGACAGCTGATAGCCGCTGCCCGCAATCACCGAGCCTGACACCGTGAACTTCGCAGTCCATGCACCGTCGGCGGGGACAGAGACAGAGGTTGCCGTCACAGTGTCGTCAAAGGTATCTGAAAGCTGTCTCTCCTCCTGAATCAACGCCGTCCCGCTTATATTCATGGCAGCCAGGATTTTAAGCGTCTTCGTTCCGTCGTCAGAATTCGTCGTCTCAGTCCAATTGCTGTAATCCACTGTCGTGGGGTTAAGCTGTGTGATGTAGGCAAATCCGCTCGGAGTACTGGTCTCCTGGAGTGCCACGGAGATATCATCCGCAGTACCCAGGGTCTCATCAGCGCCCGGATTGATTACATACCAGGTGCTGAATCCGGACCTTGGCGTCGGATTATCAGGTACCCCGTCCAGCACGGTGGTCGCCGTGATACTGCCGTCCGCTACGATTTGCGTTGTCCGCAGAACCGTGGGAAGATTACTCGTGTCGTACTCATCCGCAATCACATAGGTCAGCCGATACCAGTCGCGCACCAGCGTACCGGTCAGGTTCTTGATATCATTCTCCTCATCCGTGAACACCACAAAGGTAAACGTCGAACTCTGCGCTCCCAGCGCACCGATGGTCGCAGCCGTAATCTCCGTTCCATTGGTAATGCTCACGGTCGTCACACCACCCACGCCCTGGCTTCCGACCTGACCGTTGGTCGCTGTGACGCTCCCGCCGTCCAGGGTCAGATTATGGGCAATCAGGTTCGCAGCCGTCGTGGTGACATCCGTCAGCTCGATATCAAGCTGATCACAGATGATTCCGTCTGTCATGTAGCTCGCCAGGCTGCCGCCCTCCTGTGCATAGGTGCCGCTGTTGTCCGTCACCGTCGCAGAAGACTCCAGCGTCACGCCGTAGAGGTACTCTTCCTGATCATTCACCGCCGCAGCATCCACCGTCAGTGTCACACCGCTTGCGATATCCACCTTTCCGGTGATGGTCAGGTCGCCATCCAGTATGATTGTGGTATCTGCATCGATGTCCACATTCGTCAGCGTCACCTCCGCCGTCGTGATGGTCTTGCTGTCCGCGATGGATGTCACTGTCAGTGCCGCCGAATCTGCTGTACCGTCGTCCGCATAGGAGTTGATAATCAGATAGCTGCCATCATGGTCATGGCTGCTGCTGCCCTGTATCACCTTTTCATCGGTAATCGCAATGTTCCCGTTGTTCGTCTCCAGGATCTGCGTCCCGGCAATCACCACATCGGAGGCGGCATCCTCAATATAAAGTGTACCGGTATACAAACCGTCCGCAGGATACCGTACCTCTGCGTCAACCGTACTGCCCGAGATGGTCATACTGCCGTCTGCGGAGGTTCCGATCGCAACCACAGGATAGGTCTGCACATTCTGGATATTCTGATAAACCGTGCTGTCCGTAATCGTCAGCTCATCTTCCGCGTAAATCGGGCTCCGAACCGGCGCGCTTTCTGTACCGATGGAACTTTCGTTTATAATCGCAATTTCATCCGCATACAGCGTGTATGTCTGAAGATCCGCCGACAGCGTACTGTCCGCACCGAGTGCCACCTGTGTGCCATCCAGCGTAACGCTGCTCACGCCGTTTCCGCCGATCCAGACGCCGGTATAGGATGTGGCTCCTTCCCGTGCCTCCGTCACAGTTATCACACAGTCTGTGAGGGTAATCTCTCCGCCGCCGGAGCTCTGGTCTCCTGAGCCGATTCCGGACGCGTTCCCTGCAGACAGTGTCAGATTCACTGTGAGGTCATTCAGCGTGATCGTGCCGCTCTGCGCACCGGATGTCGCCGTCTCAGACTCACTGCTGCCGCCGATGGCCGCATATCCGGAGGACGGGCTGAGGTTCAGCGTACCGGTGTCCACATCGTCTGCCAAATTCATCGTCAAGTCCGCCCCCGCCGGCACCAGGATGTTCTGTGCGTCGATCGTGCTCGCCGTTCCATTGTAGCCGAGTGTCAGCTCCGCGGTGCTTCCCTCCGTCAGGACGATGGAGTCGTCACTCGTGATGCTGAGGTTCCCCAGTGCGATGCTCCGCCCGGAAAGATCCCCCTCCAGAGTCAGGGTATTCGACGTCTCTGTCACGCCGTCCTCATTCACCAGATTGTTCTCCGCATCCATCAGAATGATATAGCTGCCCGACCAGGTATGATACTCTCCATTATAGGTATATCCATCCTCCTCGATCGTGATATTGCCGCCCTCGAGATACAGTGTGACTGTATCGCTGTAGGACGCGTGTACACTCGCGGCCGGCATCAGGAAGGTATAGGTTCCCTCCGTAGAATCATAGGTAACCTCCTCGTACTCATCCAGACGCACTGTCTCTGTGCTCTCGTCTTCATACGTCAATGTCAGCAGAATATTCTCCGCCTTCGCGGCCGCATCGTCGTTGCTGAAAACAACCGTCGTGAGATAAGGTACCGCAGCGCTGGCCGCCTGACCGGTCAGCCACTGCAGGAAGGTCCTGTTAAGAGCTTCATCGCCATAGGAGACCTTCCACCAGTCAGCGCTGTCTTTTTGCAGCACATCTTCATCCGCGGACAATGTATAACTCTTCTTTGTCCAGGTGACTTCCAGTGTCACAGCGCCCGCTGACTCTGCGCTCACGGTCAGTGTAAAAGGATTTCCCATGGCAACCGTCGTTTCTGACGCTCCGGATGTCACCGTCCAGACAGCACTCGCCTCATATCCGGCGACCGCAGGCAGACAGCTGGCATCCCACAGATCTGCCCCGTACTCTGTCGACACCGTCCTGTAGGTCGTTTCCTCCACGAACCCGGATTCCGGCCATGTAATTCTGGCATCGTTCGGCAGGTTCAGAACATAGTTCACATCCCACACCGAAGGCTCCAGATCAAGGTACAGGTTCTCAAATTTGATGTACTGTTCTTCATTGTTCGCATACGTAAACGTCAGGTCGTAGAGATCCGTCAGCGATTCGGAAATCACACCGGAGTGATACATCGTCAGGCGAAGCTTCCATCCGGAAACTACTGTCACATTGCCGATTGATCCTGACTCCTTCAGCCATGTCTCATAGACACCGCTTCCGTTACTCAGATCCACGGCCTCCCACTCGCCCGTCGTCTCATCCTGTGCGAGGAGCTCCAGCTTGATGGCCACGGTATTGTTGGCGGTATTGCCGCTCCCCCAGGACGTCTCATACAGATAATCCTTCAGGTCGTCCCAGGTGACCAGTTTCAGCTCTGTGTCCGCCGTTCCGTCCGTCGTCTCCGTATAGGCGATCTTATAGTTCAGAGTACCGGACTTCATGCTGCCCGGAATGATATACTCCACACTCTCCTGGCTGTACAGATTCTCCGAATCCCTCGGATTCGTATTGGAGGTCAGCCACTGTTCGTCCTCCACCGTCACCTGCGCGACATAGTAGGTATAGACCTTGATGTCCATTGCGCCGGTCGCTGCGGCAGCATCCTTATATTGCTGCCTTAGTGACTCCTCCCCATATGTGTCAGAGCCGTAATCCGGCAGAGTTTCGTCTGTCCCGCCGATCTTCCAGCTGATCAGAGTATATCCCTGATCTTCCACCAGCTTCTGCCATCCATCCGTCTCATAATCAGAGGGATAATCATAGTAGTCATTCCACGGCACAGATGACATCACGGTCTCCTGTACCTGGTTATCCTGATCCGTGTAATATTCGATGAATACGAGCGAGACCTCACGGTAAACGGCATACATATCGATCGTACTCCCGTTCGGATAGTCCGGCACATCACTCTCATCCGATGCATGCGAACTGCCATACACGCTCCCGTCCGGCAGATAGAAGATACTGCCGGATGTCGTTCCATCCGCGCCCGTCTCCTCCCGGGTGAACAGCGTATTGTTATTGACCAGCTCGGTGACCTTCGTCCCGTAGGCATTATAGGCGGTATATCCGTCTGTCCCTTCCTCTGCCAGAGAATCGCCCGGCTCAAAGGCGTCAAAGGTAAATCCCAGCAGATAACGCTTTGCGTCGTCATCCCCGCTCGTAGCACTGTTTGACGCGGCGTACCAGTCACTGCGGTCCGGCCAGCTCCCGGCGTTACTCTCGGTGATCTCTTTTCCCACCGTCACGTATCCGGTAACCGGCTGCGTACCGCCATAGGTGAAGGAATTGAATGTATCATTTTCACCTTCTTCATACGCATAAAGGTTCAGGCTGTAGGAATTGGCCGTCCACCCGGCTGTCACCGTGATGTCACTGTACAGCGGCGTCGAAGTCACCGCATCTGTCTCCGAGACCTCCCCGGTCTCCGCGTCTGTCAGGTACCACCCTGTGAAGGTATAGCCCTTGTACTGGATGGTCTCACGGTAGTCTCCGTCGTTATAATTGTCACCATTCGTCGAAAATTCAGTGGCGGTTGTGCTGATAAAGGCATACGTTTCCGTCGATTCCTCATACTGGTACGCGGCCAGAGGAGCACTGTAACCCAGGCTCGTATCCGGGTCTGTGTCTGTGTATGTCTCTCCGCTCCAGCCATTCTGCCAGGTACCGCCCGCCGTGATATAGGTGATCTGTACCTTGCGGTATACTGCATAGAGGGTCAGAGCCGTCTCGTCCGTCCCTGCCTCCGTATTCAGCGCACTCTCCAGGGTCTCCGCGTTCAGCTCCGCGTCCTCCGCCAGGATGGAGTTCTCATCACCGTTCGGATCTGTGGACCAGCCCAGGAACACGTAGCCGCTCTTCCAGGCTGTCGGCAGGCTCTGTTCCGTCTCTGTCGCCGACCAGGCGATCCCGCCGTCAATCTCCGTGTCATACACCACGGTTCCCGTCATTGCATCCGGGTCTGTCGCCGTCGGTTCCACAGAACTGCTCGCCGTCACCGCGCTGCCGCCGTTCGCATCAAAGGATACCGTGTAGGTCTTCGGGCTCCATTTCGCATAGAAGGTGGAAGAGCCGTTCTGCGTGACCGTAAAATCGGCTGTCAGCTGACTGTCGTCTTCATCAAACCATCCCAGGAAATCGTAGCCGGTGGCTGTGGCGCCGATCAGGGCCTTACCTGTCACGCTCCCGTCCGCCTGCAGCGTCCCTGTATAGAAACCGTCCGCGGTCAGGATATTGGCATTGATATCCACATAGGTGTACAGATACGTACTCTCCGTCTTCTCCGCTTCGGTCAGTGAACTCTCAAAGGCGGTCGTCGTCGGGCGTCCGTACTCATTCTGATTCAGATCCAGCGTGATCTTCACACTCTTCTTCGTGACAAGGACTGCCGTCAGATTAATAGTATCTGTATCAAGATATTCTTCTACCAGATCCTTCGTGACCACGGTGCTGTCCGAGATAACCCCGACCTCACCGCTGTAATCCGTATCGTCCACCTTGAGCTGCCTGATCGCATAGGAATTCAGGTCGAAGTTCGACAGCACGATATGGCCGTCGCCGTCGCCGATGATCGCATCCCGATAGGCGACCGTCACCGTCTGGGTAAAGGTAAAGCTCGTTTTATCGGCACTCAGCGTTCCCGCCTTACCCTCTGTCTCCTCCTCCAGATCATAGCTGTCGTCCGCCGTCACGGTAATTGTGAAGGTGACCGTCTCCGGCTCCCAGCCGGCATAAAGCGTATAGTTGATGGCACTGCTGGTAGAAAGCGACAGACCGACCGGGTCGCCCTCACACTCCTCATTGTCATACCATCCCGTAAACTGATAATGTTCACGTTCAGGTTCCACCAATGTCACAGTCAATGAACCATCGCTGTTTGTCTGTCCCAGCGTATACGAAGTCGGGTTCCCGTCATTGGTCGCCGGATCCGTCTCATCGTCGTTCAGATAGTAGGTGATCGTAGACACCTGTGTGCCATAGATATGCGTGACACTCTCGGAATCCTGAACCGTCTCCACCGTCGTCTCTCCGGCGCCGCCGGAGCCGTATTGCTCTGTATAGAGATAGCCGGAATTCGCCTGACCGTCCTCAACATCGGCCACCACTGTCAGCGATCCCTGATCGCCGTCCTCCACATTGGCATAGGCTTCCGCCGCCCAGACGACAGCACCCGCCTGAATCAGAATCTCCTGCGCCTCCAGCAGATGGCTCACATAGATACCTACCTGATTGTGATCCTTATCCGTCCCTCTATACGGATTCGTATATACACCGCTTACAGACTCAATGGTAATCTCACCGTTCTCAGCGGTCAGGTCATAAACAGACACACCCTCGCAGTCACCGCCGATATATACACTTCCGTAGTCTGCGAGGATGGAAGCGGTGCCGTTCGTTCCCGTCGCCTCCACCGTTCCGCCGGTGATGCTCACGGTACAGCTCGTTCCCATCTCCTCTCCGGCCTCGGAATAGCTGGTCATCAGCGTCTCCAGATCCTCGTCCGTGATGCCAAGCACCGCGCCGTCAGCAAGCTTCACCTTACCGCCGGTCACAGAAACCGTGGAGTTCATCCCGCCGAGATAGTCGGAGATGTTCACCGTGCCGCCGGAAATAGTAACCGCCGCGGACTCGGGGATCTGCTCGAGCGTATAAGCCCATTTCTCGCCATTACGCTTCGGCACATATCTCGTGTAACCGAACAGCGCGCCGTAAGTACCGACCGTATCCGCATTCAGTGTTCCGCCGCTCACCGCGATGGTCGCGTCCAGGTCTCCGCCGACAAACTTTGCTTCCACCGTACCGTTCTGCAGTGAGAAGCTGCCGGAGGTGACATAGCTGCTCGTAGAGCTCATGAAGGAATTGTCTGAGACAAAACTGTCTGTTGCGTAGACGAAGCCGGAGATCACAATGTAGTCTGCACTCACCGTCCCCGTCGTATTCACAGTCACATCCTGACAGAACAGATAGCTGTCCGCATCATCATTTTTCACAACGACACTCGCGTCATCTGTCACCTCAAGCGCCTTCAGCATCAGCCGCTGATCCACGGTCAGGACAGAGTCCCCGCTCACAACCACCTTCGTCGGCAGAGCCGACCAGGTCAGCAGCTGAGACCCGCTGTTGTTTGCATCTGTGGCATACTTCGTAGTGACTTTGGAATTTTCTATCGTCATCGTGCCGGTGACACCGGAATAAAACGAGGAGGAATAATCTCCCGATCCGCTTCCCGTCAGATAATATTCGACACTCGAGTCATTTTTTACCGTAACATTATTACAACTTCTAAAGAAACAGAAATTATTAGTTCTATCTGTATCGGAACCGTATCCTATATAAACAGACGTCTTGTCGAAAGTCACCTGATCCGCATACATCGCAAAGACACTGTAATAGACCCAGTTTTTTGCGTTGACAAAGCAGTCTGTCAGAGTCACCATCCCTCCCATTGTATAGGCAAAGGTCATTCTATTCCCTACATAGAGAGTCAGATCTCTCATGTCAATATTTGCTGTACTCGTTCCCGACGAGTTTCCAATCAGGGTACTGGACACAAAATCCCACTCGGTCCATATTCTGGCGATGTGCAGGATATCCTTGTCCTCGTCTTTATTTGCGCCGACAATGGAGACCGTTCCCGAATCTATATTGATATTCCCCAGCTGTACCGCCCCGTCGATGGTCAGCGTGATATCCTCTCCGTCTGCGACGTCGATCCCGGGATCCGTCGTCTCGCTGCGCTGAATCACGCTCTCAAACGTAACCGTACGCCCGGTGCTTCCTGAACCCGCCGCAAAGACCATATGATTGTTTGTCACATACTGAGATACCGTATCACTGGCTGTCGACTCCGTCTCACCATCCACCACAGCCTTCACAGGGTAAGAGACGGAATAATTGGTGTGCGGCGTCGTGGTCGAGTCAATATTGGACTGTGTGATCCGCAGATTCCCGGCGTAGGTAAAGCAGGCGTCCTCACGGGGACTGTCCCCCAGCTCCACATTAAAGCCTGTGGACGTAAACTGGATCTCATACAGGTTCAGATACAACGTCAGTTCATTCGTGACGTACACCTCCGTCGCGGTATAGGGCATCTCAAAGGAAATGCTGCCCTCCGCGACCTCCGTCTCCACACTGTGGAGAACCAGGTTGTCATTCTCCTCGCTGCCGGTATAGTACCAGACCACAAACTTATTGTCAGCCATGCCGGCAGTGACAGCGGCCTCCGTCAGCGTCAGCGTCACCGTGCTGCCGGAAGAAACCTCCGCCGCATAGGAAGCGTTAAAAGTGCGCGAACCATCCCCGACAGTAAAGGTACTATTCACATACTCGCTGCCCTCGACCACCGTCAGTGTATTTTCATCCTGCACGGCGTAGAGGACCAGGAGCTCTTTATCCTGGTAGGCACTCTCATCCTCCGCCGCCTCGCCCTCCTTATCCAGAACGGTACCATCCGCCCTGAAGCTGGCGGTCACAGGACCGGTCAGCGACTCGAAGTGCCATGACCCCTCACTCTTATCCGCGATGACGGTCGGCGCCGCAACGCTCACCGAGGCAAGAGCCTCGAGACTGTCATCCACAAGGCTCATACTCTCCAGAGAGGAGCCGGTAAAGCGCAGGGTCTGCGGACGGTCATTACTCACGCTGAAAATACTGGTATCATAGACATAGTTAATATAAATATCCTGCACAAAGGTGACCGAAACCTCCTTGTGGGATGTCACAGAGCCGCCGTTCTGCAGCACCACCGTACTGCGGGGCGTCCAGCTGTCGTTTCGGTCCGTGGGGGCGCCCACGAGGTCTGCGGTAACTGTCACGCCGTCGATGATCGTCTCACACCACCGCACATTGTTCTCCGCATCAGTGACGGTATTTGTATAAACATTTCCGATCGCATCCGCTGTGACCGCCCCGCCGGAGATCGTCATGTCGCGCATACACAGCAGCGAACCGCCCGCCGTGACCGTACCGGCCGTGATCTCCGTGTCATTCCAGAAGGTCAGATTCCCAGCCGCGCGGATCGCGGAACCGCTGACGGACACCGTCCGACGGGTCGAATCATAAGCCGGGCTGCCAATCATCACGCACTCCGCCTCTGAATCCGTGTCCTCCATCTGCTGCTCCAGCACGGAATCTGTCAGATCTCCCGCCTCCAGCGCAGTGATGATCGCGTTCAGCGGATTGCTGCTGCCGTCCATTACAGAGACCGTCATATCATAATGACCGTCCACCGTATCCGGAACATATCCGAACAGCCAGAGACTGCTGCCGCTGAAAGTATAGGTTGTCACCGTAGATGAACTGGTTGCGTACGTAATAAACGGCGTCAGGCTCCCATAGTCCGACACAGCGGTCGAACTTGTCGAGCTGAAAGTAAAATCTGTATATCTCTGATCCTTTACCGTCGCCGCGCTGACCGATGAGTAGAGACAATTGGTAAGCTGGTTGGCGATGATGGTTCCCCCGCTGTATGTTGCGGAACTGTCCACGGAAATCACATTGGCGGCCACCGTCCCCGTTCCGCTCATCTCTCTCAAATAACTCAGCACAGCGCCCTTGACGATCAGGTTCCCGCTGCTTCGCATATAGAAATAGCCGCCGAACATACTGCCGCCCACTGTTACAGAAGTACTGTCTTCAAAAATAACATGCGAACCATAGTAATCACCCTCGATCGTCACGCTGGTATTTCCAGACCAGTAAGACTGCGAATACGTGAGCGAACGAATTCTTCCCACATGAACGTCACTGTTGGTGATATTGAAATGATACCCGTAATAC
>JAJQCL010000214.1:653-2697 GCA_021202715.1 Lachnospiraceae bacterium | reverse complement strand
ATTACATGGC
This sequence comes from Lachnospiraceae bacterium, assembly GCA_021202715.1. Classification (GTDB taxonomy): domain Bacteria; phylum Bacillota; class Clostridia; order Lachnospirales; family Lachnospiraceae; genus UBA3305. Next base: position 2,687 of record JAJQCL010000214.1, on the reverse strand, counting down.
TGGCATTCTCATATGCCTTGACATAGAGGTTCGTGATATTAAACGTTAGAAAGCCCCAGATGCTTCCCAGCTCCAGCTGATCGCTTCCGCCGTCGCTGGTGCCGGAGGCTCCCTGAATATTCAGCGCTACCTCATAGGTACTCGCGCTATTATACGTGCTCGGGAAGATGGCGCCGATCGTATTGGCTCCATCGATATAAATATTCGCAGTATAAGACGCATTGGTTTCATTGTTCAGAACGATATTTCCGTATTGGCTCCAGGAGCTGGTCTGTGTGCTCAGGCTGGCTCCGTCGGTCAGCGTCAGGCTTCCCAGGGAGGTCCCGACAGCGTCCGTACTGTAGGCCTCCGTGGGCACCATCACGCAGTTTTTCAGATAGACGGTGACCGTATTCACCAGCGTCAGCTGATTCTGCGTCTCCTTCCCGCTCGATGTCACATAAAAGTACTCCGACGAATCCCAGGCATAGAAATACCAGCCGTTATACTCCGACCCATAGCTGTCGTCCGTCGCCTGAAAGAGCGGCGTCATCTGCAGCATTCTCTTGTTATACCAGAAACCGGCCACCGTGCGTTCGCTGGGCGCGTCCACACCCTCCGCGAACGTGATCGGGCTGTCGTAGAGATCGACCCAGGTGTTCCCGTCGTCCAGCAGCGCCAGAAGTGCCGCAAGCTGCGCATACAGGTCCGCATAGGTCTCATCCCCTTCGTATTGTGCCAGCAGCGCCTGCAGACTGCTATAGCCGTCTGTCTCGCTGCGCTTCGAGGTCGTCGCGATTACATCCAGTGCGGGCATCGAAAAATCGTAGTACAGCATCGAATCGCCGGAGCTGTAGGTGCGCTCCTCAATGCCCAGGTCCGCAGACAGTGCACCTCCATCCGTATCAACCGCCACGATGCTCCACTGCGAGATCCCGGCCGTATTGCTGACTGAGCAGGCATAGGTCACCGTCGCCCCATAGGAGATGCCCGTAATCTGGCCGTTCTCATCTGGTGTAACCGCCGTCCCATCCACATAAATCGTCCAGCCATCCGCCGTATCCGTGGTCAGCGTGTAAGTTCCCTGCGTCCAGGAGGCCATCAGGGAAATCGGATTACTATGCAGCGCATCTCCAAATTCTGACAGTGTGTACGATCCCCGGTCGCTCTCGGAAAGGAATCCTGTTTCATTGCCGTTCTTTTCTGAATAAAGGGCGAACGTGGAATCCTCCGTGACAGCCTTAGACGTCGTCGTAATCCATCCGACAAAATCCTGACGTTCTCCGCCGGTCCGGATATCCTTAAGAACGGGATAATTTCCAAATACTCGAGTAAAATACTCTCCCAGCGTCTCCTCCGCGTAGGTGATCTGCGTGGAAAATGACAGCTTGCGTTCGCCCTCTGTCCATGTGACGCCCGATGTATTTGCTGCCAGCTCCGCGAGTGTCTGCCAGGTCTCCTCCCCGTCGACGGAAATCTCCACATCGTCGACTTCCATCTGTGTACCGATGATCAGCGTAAGCGGATAGGTATTGGCCGTCCACTGTGCCGTCAGGACAATCAGGAAGGAATCTCCCTCCTCGGATACCTCATACGTTCCCTCCGTCTCATCCCAGGACACCATCACATAATTTCCGTCCCCGTCTGTCTGGACATCCGCCAGAGCCACCGTGCAGGAGCTTCCCGTATAGACGGAGCCGTTTGCTTCCCCTTCGGTATCTGTCGCTGCCCAGCCGCCAAACGTATATCCAAAACGCTCGGCCTCAGCCTCCAGCGCAACCGTATCCGCGATGGAATACTGCGCCGTCACCTGCCGTTCCAGGGAATCATAGTCATCGTTGGTCGTCTCATCGGGATCATATCCCCGGTCGAGAACCACCACGACCTTCCCCCGCAGACAACAGAGGAGAAAGTGTCAGAGCACCTGTCTGAGTTGTCAGGTAAGCAAAGCTGTTTCCGGTCTCCGCATCCGTCCATCCCGTATAGGTGTACCCTTCGACAGTGTATTCAGGGAGTTCGACGCCCTCGTCTCCGGCCTCGCTGTAGGTCAGAGTG
>JAJQCL010000214.1:0-643 GCA_021202715.1 Lachnospiraceae bacterium | reverse complement strand
TGTCCGCAGCCAGACTGCCGACAGCCTGCGTCGTGCTTCCCTCCGCACTCACACGATAATACTGCACCCAGCCTTCTTTATAACTGAGAGCGGTATTCTCCTGATCCACATACGTCACCTGATAATCGCAGCTGTAAGCGGAGGCGGAGAACTTAACCGTAGAAAGTCCCTCCATCACAACAATCGCGCTGCTGCCATCCGCCGCACCGGTTGTTGTAACAGAGGACACCGTGTTCCTGCTCCCCGCAAAGGTCAATGTGTGTTCCCCGGTCGCATCCTCCGGGAAACCAAAGAAATCGGCATTCTCCACCGTCGCGTTTGTCACCGTGATGTCTCCGCCTGCCGTGATGTCGGCAGAGGATGAAGTGCCGTGTAACGTAACATTTGTCAGGCTCAGATCTCCGTCAATGGCAAACGAACCTGTCTTCACCGTTCCGCTTCCGGTGATCGTCATGCCGTCATCCTCGCTGCCCGCAACCGTTGTGACCGTCAGCGTGTAACCATTTGTATCAACAGACAGACTGCTCCCTGCCTTCATCGTCAGCGTACTCACGGTCAGGTCTGCGTTCAGCGTCAGACAAAGCGCCGCGTTCTCCTCCAGCACCAGATTCTCCAGAGAGGATTCCCCGGCCACCGTCAGGTG
>JAJQCL010000060.1 GCA_021202715.1 Lachnospiraceae bacterium | reverse complement strand
ATTTACAATAAAAAAGAGAGGCGTAAGCCTCCCCCCAAAGTGTTTAACTACCGGCGGAAACGGTGTAGACATTTTGGGGGATTGACAAATTTTGTTTCTTTGTTATAATCTCCGATAGAAAACGCGACGACGAGACGAGTACCGCGGAACGTTTGTCCCAGAGAGGGAAGCACAGCGCTTCACCCCATGGCCGGAAGAGAATCGAACCGGCTGCAGGAGGAGAGCGCAGGGTGGGAGCTTCCTGTCCGACACCGTGGGAAGACCAGCTCTGAGCGGCCCCAATCCGGCCCGGTGATACCGTTATCATCTCAATGAGTGGTTTCTCCGCTCTCCGCACCGCGGAGGGGAGGAAAAGAAGGGTGGAACCGCGGGTATTGTGTATGCTCGTCCCTCCTGCGCGAAGGCGCAGGGGGGATTTTTTGTGCACAAGCCGAACACACAAATCGTCCGGTTCACGTGAGGCCTGAATCCCTGAGTACACAAATCTATTATATAGGAGAGAACAGACATGATCATTACGTTGAAAGACGGACAGACGAGAGAGTATGCGGAGCCGAAAATGATCTACGACATCGCCCGGGATCTCAGCGACGGACTGGCGCGGGCGGCCTGCGTGGCTGCTGTGGACGGCGAGACCTGTGACCTGCGCACCGTGCTGGACCGGGACTGCACGCTGGAGATCCTGACCTTTGACGATCCCCGCGGGAAAGCAGCCTATCGCCACACCTGTTCCCATGTGCTGGCGGAGGCGGTCAAGAACCTCTATCCCGACGTGAAGCTGGCCATCGGCCCCTCGATCGACACGGGCTATTACTATGATTTTGAGGCGGAGCCCTTCAGCCGCGAGGATCTGGATGCCATCGAGGCCGAGATGAAGAAAATCATCAAGAAGGGCGCCCGTCTGGAGCGTTTCACGCTGCCCCGGGCGGAGGCTATCGCTCTGATGGAAGAGCGGAACGAACCCTATAAGGTGGAGCTGATCCGGGATCTGCCGGAGGACGCGGAGCTGTCCTTCTACCGCCAGGGCGACTTCGTCGATCTGTGCGCCGGTCCGCACCTGATGAGCACCCGGCCGATCAAGGCTTTCAAGCTGACCTCCTCCTCCGGCGCCTACTGGAGAGGCAGCGAGAAGAACAAGATGCTGCAGAGAATCTACGGCACGGCCTACACGAAGAAGGAAGAGCTGAAGGATTATCTGGATTACCTGGCGACGATCCGCGAGCGCGATCACAACAAGCTGGGCCGCGAAATGGAGCTCTTCACGACCGTGGATGTCATCGGCCAGGGACTGCCGCTGTTCATGCCCAAGGGAACCAAGATCATTCAGACCATGCAGCGCTGGATTGAGGATGTCGAGGAGGAGCGCGGCTATGTGCGGACGAAGACGCCGCTGATGGCCAAGAGCGACCTCTATAAGATTTCCGGCCATTGGGATCATTATAAGGAAGGTATGTTCGTCCTCGGCGACGAGGAGAAGGACGACGAGGTGATGGCGCTGCGGCCCATGACCTGTCCCTTCCAGTATTACGTATACAAGGCGACCCAGAAATCCTACCGCGACCTGCCTTACCGCATGGGTGAGACCTCTACGCTGTTCCGCAACGAGGACTCCGGCGAAATGCATGGCCTGACCCGGGTGCGCCAGTTCACCATTTCCGAAGGACATCTGATTGTGCGCCCGGATCAGATCGGCGAAGAGTTCAAGGGCTGTGTGGATCTGGCGGTATACTGTCTGACGACCCTGGGTCTGCAGGACGACGTGACGTATCGCCTGTCCAAATGGGATCCGGAAAACAAGGATAAATACATCGGCTCTCCCGAATACTGGGAGACGACCCAGGGGATGATGCGCGACTTCCTGAATGAGCTGGGGCTGAACTTCGTGGAGGCCGACGGCGAGGCCGCTTTCTATGGCCCCAAGCTGGATATTCAGGCGAAGAATGTGTACGGCAAAGAGGACACGATGATCACGATCCAGCTGGATCTGGCGCTGGCGGAGCAGTTCGATATGTATTATATCGATCAGAACGGCGAGCGCGTGCGTCCCTTTATTATTCACCGCACCTCGATTGGCTGCTACGAGAGAACGCTGGCCTGGCTGATCGAGAAATACAACGGTCAGCTGCCTACCTGGCTGTGCCCGGAGCAGGTGCGGGTGCTGCCCATTTCCGAGAAATATCAGGAGTACGCGGAGCAGGTCGAAGCGGAGCTTAAGAAAAACGGCATCCTCACGACCATCGACGCCCGCCCGGAGAAGATCGGCTACAAGATCCGTGCGGCCAGAAAAGAGCGCCTGCCCTATATGCTGGTCGTCGGCGCGCAGGAGCAGGAGGCCGGTCTGGTGGCCGTCCGCAGCCGTTTCCTCGGAGACGAAGGCCAGAAACCCCTCGATGCGTTTATCAATGACATCACCCGCGAGATCCGCACGAAGGAGATCCGGAAGATCGAGTCGGAAGCGCAAAAATAATCGTGCATAAATTTCCTCCGAATGCGCATACTGACCCTGACACGCCGCCCCGGCTAAAAAGCCGGGGAGCGTGCAGACAGGGCATGGCCCGGGAATTAAGGAGGTCCTACAAGGGGATCCGTACCCGCAGGGCAGACCTGATGGCCATGCGGCCAAGAATAAGGAGGACATAAAATGCCAATTCTAGATTGCAGTGTGGAAACCTGTGTACACAACAGCGACAACCGCTGCTGCCTCAGCTCCATCGGCGTGGAGGGGCAGTATGCCAGTAAGGAGGCGGAGACCAGCTGCGGCAGCTTCGCCTGGCGAAAGGAATGCTTCTGCAACAAGGCGGAGGAGCCGAACATGCAGCTGACGGTCGACTGCCAGGCAGTGGACTGTGTCTACAACCGTGACCGGATGTGCAGCGCCGGACACATCGGCATCGCCGGGCGCACAGCCCATGTCTCTGACGAGACGGAGTGTCAGACCTTTCAGGCGCGGTAGTATGTATCGCAAGACCCTTTTGGTAAAAGAAAAATATGTTTGAACTTCCCGGCGTTGGAGAGGGAATGTAATAAAGCAAAGAAATTATAGCATCAGTCAATAAAATGGCTGGTGCTTTTATTATGCTTTGGAGGGTGGTGCTTTGATGTATGCGGTGAGTGGTGAATTTTTGACAGCAGTGTGGATGATTGGACGCTAAAAAAAGTACTGGCAATTTCACAGGAAGTATGCTATAATGGCAAACTGTCTAAATCAGAGACGAAATCAGAGAATGTAGAGCGCAGGTCGCTGCAGGGCGGCCTGATTGAGCTACCGATAGCAACAAGGAGGAACACAATGAGCGTCAACGTAGAGAAACTGGAGAAGAACCTTGCCAAACTGACCGTGGAGATTCCCGTGGAGGACGTGGAGAAGGCCATCGACAAGGTGTACGCCCAGACGAAAAACCAGATTCAGCTTCCCGGCTTCCGCAAGGGCAAAGCGCCCCGGAAGATGGTAGAGAAGATGTATGGAAAAGATATTTTCCTGGAGGATGCAGTCAATGAGGCGGTTCCGGATGCCTACGAGGATGCCTGCAAGGAGAGCGGTCTGGAGATCGTCTCTCAGCCTCAGATCGAATATACACAGGTGGAGGCCGGTAAGCCGGTCGTCTTTACAGCGACGGTTGCCGTGCGTCCGGAGGTGACGCTGGGCGAGTACAAGGGCCTGGAAGTGGAGACAGAGTCCGTGGAGGTCACCGACGAGGATGTCCTGGCGGAGATCAAGAAGGAGCAGGAGAAGAACGCAGTCACCCGCACCGTGGAAGACCGGGCGGTTGAGGACGGCGATCAGATCGAGCTTGATTTTGACGGCTATGTGGACGGCGAGGCCTTCGAGGGCGGCCACGGGGAGGATTTCCCGCTGACCATCGGTTCCCATTCGTTCATTGATGGTTTCGAGGAGCAGCTGATCGGCGCGGCGATCGGCGAGGAGAAGGAGATTCAGGTCACCTTCCCCGAGGAGTATCATGCCGAGGAACTGGCCGGGAAGCCCGCCACCTTCAAGACGACCGTCAAGAAGATTCAGGTGAAAGAGTTGCCGGAGCTGGATGACGAGTTCGCCAGCGAGGTCTCCGAGTTCGAGACCCTCGACGAGTACAAGGCGGATGTCCGCACGAAGCTCGAGGAGCGGAAGGCAGCCGAGGCCAAGACCGCGAAGGAAGACGCTCTGATCGCCAAGGTCGTGGAGAATGCGGAGATGGAGATTCCCGATCTGATGGTGGAGTCTCAGGCGCGGACCATGGTGCAGGAATTTGCCCAGAGACTGCAGTATCAGGGGCTGACGATGGAGCAGTACATGCAGTACACCGGTCAGACCACGGAGAGCATGATCGAGCAGGAGAAGGAGACCGCGCTGAAGAGAATCCAGAGCCGCCTGGTGCTGGAGGCTGTGGCAGCTGCTGAGAGCCTGGAGGCCTCCGAGGAAGATGTTCAGGCGGAGATCGACAAGATGGCTTCCCAGTATGGGATGGAAGCGGAGCAGGTGAGATCCATGATCGACGACGAGCAGATGGAAGAGCTGAAGGGCAACATCGTCGTGCAGAAGGCCGTGGATGTGATCTATGACGCCGCGAAATAACGAAACAAAATGACCCTGAGATGCCAGAGAGAGCTGCCCTACGCACTCTTTTTGGCATCCTTGTATAAAGGAGGAATTACTATGAGTCTGGTTCCCTATGTCATCGAATCCAATAGTCGTGGTGAGCGTTCTTATGATATTTATTCCCGCCTTCTCAAGGAGAGAATCATCTTTCTCGGGGAGGAGGTCAACGATGTGACGGCCAGCCTGGTGGTGGCGCAGCTTCTGTTTCTGGAGTCGGAGGATCCCGGCAAGGACATCCAGCTGTACATCAACAGCCCCGGCGGTTCTGTGACGGCGGGCATGGCCATTTATGATACCATGAACTACATCAAGTGTGATGTCTCCACCATTTGCATCGGCATGGCGGCCAGCATGGGGGCGTTCCTGCTCTCCAGCGGCGCGAAGGGCAAGCGTTACGCGCTTCCGAATGCCGAAGTGATGATTCATCAGCCCTCCGGCGGCGCGCAGGGGCAGGCGACAGAGATTCGGATCGTCGCCGAAGAGATTCTCAAGACGAAGAAGAAGCTCAATGAGATTCTGGCGGCCAACACCGGAAAGCCTCTGGAGGTCATCGAGGCTGACACCGAGAGGGACAATTATATGACCGCGGAGGAAGCCAGAGAGTATGGTCTGGTGGACGCCGTGATCGCGCATCGATAAACCGACAAGGAGTATAGGAGAGTATGGCAAAAGGATACGAAGAGTCTTTGTGCTGCTCTTTTTGCGGAAAGAGTCAGGCGCAGGTGCAGAAGCTGATCGCGGGAAACCGCAAGGATGTCTACATCTGTGATGAGTGCGTAGACCTCTGCGCGGAGCTTCTGGATGAAGAGTTCGAGCAGACCGGGCGCGCCGACCTGGGAAATATCGAACTGAAAAAGCCGCGTGAAATCAAGGCATTTCTGGATCAGTATGTCATCGGCCAGGAGGAAGCGAAGCGAACCCTCTCCGTGGCTGTTTACAATCATTATAAGAGAGTCATGGCCGGAGATGATTCCGACGTGGAGCTGCAGAAGAGCAACATTCTGATGCTGGGGCCCACCGGTTCCGGCAAGACCTACCTGGCGCAGACCATCGCCCGGATGTTAAATGTGCCGTTCGCCATTGCCGATGCGACGGCGCTGACGGAGGCCGGATATGTGGGTGAGGATGTGGAGAACATCCTGCTGAAGCTGATTCAGGCAGCCGATTACGACATCCCCCGTGCGGAGTACGGCATTATTTATCTGGATGAGATCGACAAGATCACCAAGAAATCGGAAAATGTTTCCATCACCCGTGACGTGTCCGGCGAGGGTGTGCAGCAGGCGCTCCTGAAGATCCTTGAGGGAACGATCGCCAGCGTGCCGCCGCAGGGCGGGCGGAAGCATCCTCATCAGGAAATGTATCAGATCGACACGACGAATATCCTCTTTATATGCGGCGGAGCCTTTGACGGTCTGGAGAAGATCATCGAGAGCCGTCTGGGAGCCAATTCCATCGGCTTCAACGCGGAAGTGCATGAGAAGACGGAGGTGCGGGTCGGGGAACTGCTGAAACAGGTGCTTCCCCAGGATCTGGTGAAGTTCGGACTGATCCCTGAATTCGTGGGGCGGATCCCCATGATGGTTTCTCTGGATCAGCTGGATCAGGAAGCCCTGATCCGCATCCTCACGGAACCGAAGAATTCCATCGTGCGTCAGTATCAGCGGCTGTTTGAACTGGACGGCGTTTCGCTGAGCTTCACCGATGACGCCATCCGGCGGATCGCTGAGAAATCCTTTGAGAGGAAAACCGGCGCCCGGGGGCTGCGGGCCGTCATGGAGAAGGCCATGCTCGACCTGATGTATGAGCTTCCCTCGGATGAGAGCATCGGAAGCTGTCTGGTCACCCCCGAGGTCATCGACGGCACCGGCGAGCCTGAACTGAGCTTCCGGGAGGTGGCAGTGCCCCGCGTCAGGAGGCGCAGCGGACGGCGCAGCTCGAATGAGTCCGCGTAAAATGTGACAGATTGAGACAGGCAGCTCTTCCTTCTGCACTCGGAGAAGTTCGGGGGCAGAAGGAAGAGTTTTTCATCAGATGGGAAAGTTCCTCAGAGCTTCCCGGCCTGATGTAAACGAATGTGCACGAATGCGTGTTTATATATAGAAAGGGATTGCGATGAGATTACCCATTGTAGCGCTGCGCGGGCTGACCGTGCTGCCCAAGATGCTGGTCCATTTTGACGTCAGCCGCGACAGATCTGTGGCGGCGGTGGAGCGCTCCATAGTGATGGACCAGAAGATATTTGTGGTGTCCCAGAGGGAGGAGGACTGCGCGGAGCCGCAGCAGGCCGACCTGTACCGGATCGGGACGATCGGAACCGTGAAGCAGCTCCTGCGGATGCCGGGCGGCATCATCCGCGTTCTGGTCGAGGGAGAGACGCGCGCCGAGCTCGTGGAGCTTCTGGCCATGGAGCCTTATCTGGAGGCGGAGATCGAACCGGCTCCGGTCGAGAGGACCCGCTATGCGGAAATCGAGCGGGAGGCCATGGTCCGCGCCATGAAGAATGAGATCGAGCTCTATGGCAAGCTGAACGCGGCGTTCGGAGAGTCCGGGATCCGGCAATTTTCTTCCATTGACACGTTGGAGGAGATGCTGGATCAGATGATGATCCGTTTTCCCATGGAGCCGGTGGAGAGACAGAAGCTGCTCGATCTGGAGAGCAGCGAGCAGCAGTATCAGGTGCTGACCGGCATGCTGGAAAATGAGATCGAGATCGGCCGTCTGAAATCAGAAATACAGGCGAAGGTGAAGGAGCGGGTGGACAAAAACCAGCGGGAATATGTCCTGCGGGAACAGATGAAGGTCATCCGCGAGGAGCTGGGAGAGGACGACACGGAGAGCGACGCCGACCGCTATCTGCAGGAGGTGCAGGCGCTCGATGCGGCCGATGAGGTCAAGGATAAGATCCGCAAGGAGATTGCCCGCCTCAAGATGATGCCCGGGGGCAGCCAGGAGGGCACGGTCAGCCGCTCCTACATAGAGACGCTGCTGGGGATGCCCTGGCGGAAGATTTCCCCGGAGACCCGCGATATCCGGCGGGCGGAGGAGATTCTGAATGAGGATCACTCCGGCCTGGAGAAGATCAAGGAGC
>JAJQCL010000253.1 GCA_021202715.1 Lachnospiraceae bacterium | reverse complement strand
ACCCGCTAACCGTCAGCGTCATTATAATAAATGTTCTGGCGGTGCTGTTATCAAATTGTTATCAAACGGTACTCAAATTTGCAAAGAATCCAGTGTTTATGCGGGTTCCAGCGACGCCTTTACTTATTCGAACTCTATCGTCCCCGGCGGCTTACTGGTCAGATCATACATGACCCGATTCACACCCCGTACTTCATTCACGATCCGCGTAGTGACCTTCCCCAGGACCTCCCAGGGGATCTGAGCCGCGTCAGCGGTCATGAAATCGCTTGTATGCACGGCACGCAGCGCCACGGCGTAGTCGTAGGTTCTCTCATCGCCCATGACGCCGACGGAGCGCATATTGGTCAGCGCCGCGAAATACTGGCCGAGGTCCTTGTCGCAGCCGGCTTTGGCAATCTCTTCCCGATAGATCGCGTCCGCGTCCTGAACGATGCGCACCTTGTCGGCGGTGACTTCGCCGATGATGCGGATACCGAGGCCAGGACCCGGGAAGGGCTGACGGTATACGAGGTATTCAGGGATCCCCAACTCCAGGCCCGCCTTGCGGACTTCATCCTTGAAGAGCATCCGCAGAGGCTCCACGATCTCCTTGAAATCCACATGATCCGGCAGGCCGCCTACGTTGTGGTGAGACTTGATCGTGGCGGATTTGCCAAGACCGCTCTCAATGACATCCGGGTAAATCGTTCCCTGTGCCAGAAAAACGACGGCGCCGATTTTCCGAGCCTCCTCCTCGAAGACACGGATAAATTCTTCGCCAATAATCTTCCGCTTGCGCTCCGGCTCCTCGACGCCTTTTAACTTGCTGTAAAAGCGTTCCTGTGCGTTGACGCGGATGAAGTTCAGCTCATAAGGGCCCTCCGGGCCAAAGACGGCTTCCACCTCATCGCCTTCATTCTTACGAAGCAAACCATGATCCACGAAGACACAGGTCAGCTGCTTTCCCACCGCTTTGGAGAGCAGAACCGCTGCCACCGAGGAATCCACCCCGCCGGACAGGGCGCAGAGCACCCGACCGTCGCCGATCTGTTCCCGCAGCTTCCCAATCGTCTGCTCCACGAAAGAATCCATCTTCCAGTCACCGCGGGCGCCGCAGACCTTACGGACGAAGTTATAAAGCATCTTCGTCCCTTCCGTGGTATGAAGCACCTCCGGATGGAACTGCACTGCATAGAGTCCCCGACTGGCATCCTCCATGGCGGCCACCGGGCAGACCGGCGTACGTGCCGTGACACGGAACCCTTTCGGAGCCTCTGCGATGTAGTCTGTATGACTCATCCAGCAGACCGTCTGTTCTTCCACATCCTCAAAGAGAACAGAGCTGCGGTCCACGGTCACCTCTGTTTTCCCGTATTCGCTGACCGGCGCGGTCTCCACCCGGCCTTGCAGCAGATATGCCATCAACTGGGAACCGTAGCAGATTCCCAGGATCGGAATCCCCATCTCGAAGATCGCCGCGTCGCACCGGGGAGACTCCTCCAGATATACACTGTTCGGGCCTCCCGTAAAAATGATTCCCTTCGGCTGTCTGGCCCGGATCTCCTCCAGCGGCGTCGTGTATGGAAGCACCTCCGCATATACATGACATTCCCGGACTCTGCGCGCGATCAACTGGTTATACTGCCCGCCGAAGTCCAGAACGATGACCTGTTCTCTCTCCAACATCTTTCCTCCGTAACCTTACATTTTCGCGCCACAGCGGCTGCAGAACACCGAATCTGCCTCCATCGACGCCCCGCAGACAGGACATGTCTTCGTCTTACGGATCCCATCGATCGCGGCCTGACTTTCCTCGATCGAAGCCTGGATCTCTGTCACTTTTTCAAAGCAGGAGATCAGTTCCTCCGAAATCTCGCCCTCATGATTCTCAAAATAATAACGGCCGATCTCCGCGTAAACTTCCTCAAGCTGCGCTTCCTCTGAGGCCTTCTTCTGCTTCAGACGCACCACTTCGGATGTCTCCTTCACCTTCTCACTGACCTCTTTTCCTGTCTTGCTGATCTTCTGACCAAACTGTTCCCAACCCATCATGTACCACCTTTCTCCTGGTCCCTGTATCTGAACTATACAGGGGTATTTTCTCCTTGCGCACCAAACCGTCGATGCGTACAAAATGACTATACCAGAAATTTCCCCGTCAGGCAACTGTCAGGCAACCGTTCTTCCCGGCAAATTCTTTTGTTTATTACGAAAATCCCAGACAATGTTTATAGATAAAATCCCTTAATCCCATCCATCGTTGCATGCATGTTGGCCAGCAGCTGGTCCAGCACCGTCAAAGCCGCCATGGATTCCACGACGACCGCCGCCCGCCGCACCACCACCGGATCGTGTCGGCCGTGAATGGAAATGGTCACATTTTCGTGCTCCCGGTTCACGGTCTCCTGCTCCTGTGCGATCGAAGGCGTCGGTTTAAAGGCTGCTCGCAGGATAATATCCGAACCATCTGTGATCCCTCCCAGAATCCCGCCGGCATGATTGGATTTCTTGAAAACATGCCCCGTCTCATCCGCACAGAATGCATCGTTGTTCTGGGAACCCGCGCTGCGTGCCACGGCAAATCCGTCACCGATTTCCACGCCCTTCACGGCGCCGATGCTCATGACCGCCTTGGCCAGAGAGGCGTCCATCTTCTCGAAAACGGGATCTCCCAGCCCCGCCGGAACGCCATGAATCACGCACTGGACGATCCCGCCTGCGGAATCCATCTTCTTCATCTGTTCCGTGAGGAAAGCGTCGACGGCCTCCCGGTCCGACTCGTCCATTCCGCCGATCTCCAGAACCTGCGTTTCAAAGGAAATGCCGAGTTCTGCCAGCGCTTTCTCAGCAATGGCGCCCGCTGCCACCCGACCGATGGTCTCCCGGGCCGAGGAACGCCCGCCGCCGCGATAATCCCGGAAACCGTATTTGGCGTCATAGGTATAATCCGCGTGGCCGGGCCGGTACACATCACGGATCTTGCTGTAATCGGCCGAACGGTGATCCTTATTCTGTACCATCAGGGAAATGGGAGTCCCGGTCGTCTTCCCTTCAAAGACGCCGGACAGGATATGAATCTCATCCTCCTCCTTCCGCGCTGTGGTGAACCGATTCTGCCCGGGTTTGCGCCGATCCATGAGAGCCTGAATATACTCCTCACACAGAGCAAGCCCCGCCGGGCAGCCATCCACAACGACGCCCACTCCCGGGCCGAGGGATTCCCCCCAGGTCGTCACTGAAAAATATCTTCCATAGGTCGATCCTGACACTTTTAACCTCCTCCTGTTCCAGCGGTTTTTCAGGAAATACAGCTCGCGAATGCGACATAAACTGCTCCCCCACCGTACACCTATTGTACGGCAGATGTCAAACGCTTTCAACAGCTTATCACAGAATGATTTGCTTTACAAGTTTCCGAAAAAGGATTATGATGATATTTGGATTTTATGGCATACATCAACTACACAACAGACGAAGGAGGAACCCATTCATGAAACAGTTTATCGCCGAATTCAAGGAATTCATCTCCCGTGGAAATGTCATGTCCATGGCTGTCGGCCTCATCATCGGCAGTGCGTTCACCGCCATCATCACCTCTCTGGTGGATGACGTCATCACGCCTCTCATCGGCATGATCATCGGCGGACTGGACTTCAGCGGCATCATGCTGACGGTCGGAAGTTCCAACCTGATGGTCGGCAATTTCATCGGCGCGGTCATCAATTTCCTGCTGACAGCCCTGATTCTCTTCCTGCTCCTGAAGGGCATTAACTCCCTGCAGCGCAAGAAAGAGGAAGAACCGGCGCCCGAGCCGGAGATCCCGGCAGACGTACAACTCCTGACGGAGATCCGGGATATGCTGAAGCAGCAGCAGGAGCAGAAATAAAACGACATACACCGGCAATCAATGTGGTCTCATTAAAAATCCCTCCGGCAGAGCATCCCACACGTAAGATGTCCTGTCGAAGGGTTTTCTTTCTGCCTTTTCAGCATTTTCCTGCGAGGATTCCCAGATGAGCCTTTTATCCCTCCGCGGCACTCCTCACTCTCCCCGGATCGCTTCCAAGGCCGCGGCCAGCTGTTCATCGGCTTCCGTCTCCCCGTCATCCTCCACGACAAGATCCGGCTCGATGCCAATTCCATGAATATCCGTGCCGTTCGGAGTAAAATAATGCGCCGTCGTCAGTTTGATGCCGGAGCCGTCGCTTAGCTGATAATACGTCTGCACGATCCCCTTGCCGAAGGTCTGCGTTCCCACCAGCGTGGCGCGGCCATGGTCCTTCAGGGAACCGGCGAGGACCTCTGAGGCGCTGGCAGAATTCCCGTTGACGAGCACGACCAGCTCCTCCGTACAAAGCTGCTCCGCACTGGAATCATACCGGGTCTGATTGCCCTGTTTATCCTCTGAATAGAAAATATTTGTCTCCGGCAGGAAGAGATCCGCAATGGATACCACGCTGGCCAGCAGCCCGCCGGGATTGTCACGCAGATCGAGGATCAGCTTCTCCATGCCCTGTTCCCGCAGCGCCGTGATGGCCTCCTCCATCTGGCTGACCGATACGTTGTCAAATTCCGTCAGTAAAATATAGCCGATGCCGTCTTCCAGCATTTCGTATTCCACTGTCACCTTATCCAGGCTCTCCCGGGTCATGGTCAGATCCAGTGTCTCGCCGTCCCGCAGGACCGTCACTGTCACCTGCGTACCTTCCTCACCGCGGATCCGATTCACGACGTCAGAGAGCTCCTCCTGCGTAATATCCGTGCCGTCCACGGCCTGAAGGATATCCCCCTTTTCCATCCCGCTCGCCTCTGCAGGGCTTCCCGCATACACTGTCAGCACAGTGATGGCCATGGTCGTCGTATCCTGCTGCACGGCCACCCCGATGCCCACATACGAGCCGTCGGAATCCGTCATGGCTTCTTCATATTCCTCCGCCGTATAATAGACCGAATAATCATCGTCCAGCCCGTCCAGATACCCGGCCAGAAGGCTGTCCATCATCTGCTCTTCGTCCACATCAAAGATAAAAACACTGTCGATGAGGGCATTGATCTCCGCCAGCTTCGATTCCAGCTCCTCGTTGAATTCACTCTCGCTATCCTGCAGAGAATCCGACGTACCGGAATCCGTTTCCTCGTCTGAAGTCTGTGCGCTGTTTGATGAACCGATATCCGTACGAAGCCGCAGCAAAGAGGCCACCGAGACGCCTCCCACCACCAGAAGGGCGACCGACACACTCACCAGGATGCCGACCAGGATCCCATCCAGGAACCCTGCCTTCGCACGCGGCTTCCGCGGTTTCCGGTCCGGCGGCCGCTTCCCGGCATCTTCTCCCGTCGGAGCCGCTTCCTTCTGATCCCGTTCTGTCTCCTCCGGCTGCACAACCGGCTGTTCTTCGCCGTATTCATATCGCTCACACATACACCTTTTCCCTCCCACCAACACTTTTTGTCAAGGAAAAATCAACACTTTTTGCCTGTGTACATTTCGGCCGTTTTTGTTTATAATAGGTACAAGCTGATTTTTTACATCCTATTTTCGTTATTTTTACTACAATATTAGAAAGGGGTTCACAAAGTGAAGACGCCAAAAACCAATGAAGACAAGATGAAGAAACGCCTGGAGGTCGGCCTCCGCATCCGCCGGGAAAGACTGATCTGGGACATGACGCAGGAAGAGCTCAGCGAAGTCCTCGGCATCAGCGCCAACTATCTGGGACAGATCGAACGGGGGAACCGGGAGCTCTCCCGCAACATGGAGGATCGGCTCTGTCGGCTCTTCAATCTGACGCACGACGATCTCCACGCGACCGGACGTGAGAACACCTGGCCGCCCCGCGTCTCCGAGGCCGGGGTGATCTTCAACGACCTCAGTGAAGAGGACGTCCTGCGGCTGCTCCACAGCTGCTCCCCTGGCGAGCTGCAGCTGTGCGGCCACGTCATCCGCAGTATGCTTCTCTATCTGCGGAATCCGTCCTCGCCCAAGGCCGTCACCGCCCGCTTTTCCGCCAACGCCGAGGAGGAAGATCTGTCCTCTTAACGGCTCGGACGTTTCTCCCGGATCCTTCCTCCGGAGATTTCAATCTGCCCCTGTTTGAGCAGATGTCCCACCGCCCGCTTGAAGGCATTTTTGCTGAGCTCCAGCTCTCTCTTGATCCGCTCCGGATCCGCCTTATCATCGAAAGGAAGCTCTCCGCCATATTCTTTCAGGGTCCGGAGCACGCGGGCTGCATCGTCATCGATCTGCGCGTAGGCTTTTTTCCGCATGCTCAGATTCAGTTTTCCGTCCGGACGCACCTTAATGACCCGGGCCTCCACCCGTTCTCCCACAGACAGGCGCGTGTAAAGCTCCTGCTCCGGGATCAGACCAAAATACCGGTTTTCCACCGCCACAAAGGCGCCAATCCCCGGGCGGATCGTATAAACGGTGCCCCAGACCCGGTCGTTGCGCTGATAGGGGGCATCGATCTGCAGTCTGTCATAGACATTCATGGTGGCGCACAGACGATCGCTCTTGTCGATGTAAAGCGCGACCAGCACCCGCATCCCCGGGCGCAGCTTTGCTTTCTGCTCTTTAAAGGGAAGAAACAGGTCCTTGTCCAGTCCCCAGCGCAGGAAAGCGCCGATGTTCGTGGCCTGCGCCACCTCCAGGACTGCCAGCTCCCCCAGCTCCATCGCCGGTGTCTTCGTCGTGGCAATCAGCCGGTCCTCCGAATCCCGGTAGATAAAGACGGGCACGGTGCTGCCCGGTCCGGCTCCCTGCGGGATCTGTTTTCCCGGCAGGAGAACAGTCTCTCCGGCCGCATGTCCAGGCTCTGCCAGGATCGCTCCTGAATCATTGATCCGCTGAATCACCAGCGATTGCGTTTTTCCCAAGGTAAACATTTCTGTCGTCTCCGTTCTCTTCAATTTCCGGCGCAGAGGAATCTCCTTCGCACCGGTTCATCGGCCTTCGCAAAGAGCCTGTTCATCACGCACAGGTTCCCGGGCCGTCTCAGGCTCTCCCGCGCACTTCCACGACAGCGCAGGTCTTTCCATCCTCGCGGCACAGCGCCACCACAAACCAGCCGTCGCCGCTCTCACCCACCATGGGGACGAGAAGCTCTCCCCAGGTGGCCGCCAGGTTGTACTCCACCCGCATCTCATAGACCTCCAGATCTTCAGGAAAATACTCTGAGGCCATCCGGATATACTGGACATTGTTCACGTGATGGTTGATATCCAGATTGGCCCGCCGCACCGGAAATGGCGCTTCGCGCCGCATGTTCTCCGGCAGCGGGATCTTCCGGCTGTCCGCATAGTCCATCTCGATGCAGGGATCGACCCCGTATGGCTCCATATCCTCCCGCGCCGGGCGCACCGGGCGCATCCGCTCTGTATCCACGAAGAACCAGATCGAATTGGCGCAGGCCAGCCTCTCTCCCGCCTCGTCAAAGAGGGCGAAATTCCTCTGACCATAGAACCGATCGAATTTCCAGGCACGTGTCTCCACCATATACTGTTCCCTCTCCCGGGGATACCGCTCCACAAAGACCTGCCAGAAATTCATCAGCCAGGCCCGTTTTTTCGCGGTCAGATATTCTGCGCCTACGCCCAGAGAATCTGACTGGAAATTCGCACAGTCCTGAAACACATTCATCAGAGCCGGCAGCGTCATGCGGCCATCCTCGCCCATCTCGCTGAATCGCGCCCTGTCCTTCCACTGGTACATACATCCTCCTGTCCGCCGATACCCCGGCTC
>JAJQCL010000015.1:6508-7729 GCA_021202715.1 Lachnospiraceae bacterium | reverse complement strand
AAATGGAGTTTCAAAAAGCCGCTATTCATGCGGTGTTGAGATTCCGAGAGTCTATACAATTAATAAGGAGGGTTTTATCATGACGACCGAAGAAAAGCTGTTGGAACTGGAAAAGAAGGTTGCCGCTCTGGAGGCCGCTCTGGAGGAAGAGCACAAGCAGGTGGTTGAGAACCGCGCCCGCATCGAGGCGAACATGAAGCAGATCTCCGCCAACGTGGAGAGGCTGGATCAGCAGAAGGCGAAGATCGCGCAGAACGCGGAGAACATCGAGACACACCGCAACAGCCTGGCTGACATCCTGAACAAGATGACCAACACGGCAGCGGAGAGCCACGAGGCAGAGATCAAGGCATATCTTGATCCCACCAAGATCGACTGATGATCTCTGTGACGGAATCACTTCATTCCGTCTCATGAGACAATGGTATGGTAATGAAAGCCATGCGTCGGCCCCCGTAAAAGGGGGCGGCTCATGGCTTCTTTTTTATGCGCACGGCCGCGAAATGAGTATTATGGCTTACGCCATACGCGGCCGGCGCAGGCGAGTAGAAGACGACAAGCCGCCTCCTACTCGATTGCACAGAGGCGCCTCCTACTCGATCCCCAGCGCCACATCCAGGATCATCATAATCAGGAATCCCACAATAAAGCCCAGGGTGCCGATATTCTCATATTCTCCCGGATGCGCTTCCGGGATCAGCTCCTCAACCACCACATAGATCATCGTTCCCGCCGCGAAAGCGAGAAGAAGCGGCATATAGCTCATGACCAGACCGGCCAGAGCCGCCGCCAGCACACCGAAGACCGGTTCCACCACCGCGGACAGGCTGCCCAGAATGAAAGCCTTCCGCCGCCCCAGGCCATCCCGGATCAGAGGCAGCGCCACGGCGGTTCCCTCCGGATAGTTCTGGATGCCGATCCCCAGAGCCAGGATCAGAGCCCCGGAGAGAAGCCCTGCGTCTCCCACATGCTGCGCTGCCAGGGCGAAAGCCAATCCCACCGCCATCCCCTCGGGGATGTTATGGATCGTGATCGCAAGGATCATCATCCAGGTGCTCTTTCGAAAATGTCTGCCCATCCCTGCTTCGTTCTCCGATGTCTCCCGCCCGAGAAACCTTTTCAGCAAACGATCAATGGCAAGGAGCAGCAGCACGCCCAGCAGGAATCCTCCTGCCGCCACCAGCCAGCTGATCTGTCCATTGGCCTCGGCCTGCTCGATGC
>JAJQCL010000015.1:0-6498 GCA_021202715.1 Lachnospiraceae bacterium | reverse complement strand
GACCAGATGGAGGCCGCTGTCATGACACCCCCGGCAAAACCAAGAAACGCGCACTGCAGCGCACCGCTCACTTCCCGGCGGACAAAAAATACATTCAGCGCACCCAATGTCGTCACCGAGAAAGTAAACAGGGTGCCGCAAAAGGCCCACAAAACGCCATTCATACCCATCACTCCAACCAGAATCCTGTTTTATCCTATGCACAGGATCCGGTCGGGGAACGATTGTAAATGGCTAAAGATCTGCTGTTCATGCGCACCACGCGCACGCGGTTTATGATTTCTCCCCGCCATCCCGGATATGCTGCAGCTGCGCTGCCACCTCCTCCGAAACGAAATCCAGCAGGAAGCTGCGGCTGTCGCCGGAAGCGCCCGCCTGTTCCTCGTGCATCTCCCGGGAAGCGCGTTCAATCTCCTCGCGCAGATCCTGCGCTGACAGCAGGCGGCAGCCCTCCCCGCGGATGATGATCTGTTCCAGACCATCGGAAGTGGCCACAGTGATCTGATAGCGGGAGGCATTTTCATGGGTGAATTTTTCAATATACTGATCAGCCGTCTCGGCTTCTTTTGTATAGACCACATGAATATTCAGGTAATCCATGAACTCCGTGCGATGTCCCTGCACCCGATAGGCATCGAAGACCGCGATGATCTGGCAGCGTCGCAGCCCCTGATAATTGCAGAGGATATCCAGCAGGGCTTCCCGGGCCGCATCCACATTTGTCTTTGCCAGCTCCGAGAGCTCCGACCAGGCAAAAATGATGTTGTAGCCGTCCACCAGAAGATATTCTTCCTTCCTCTCCTTCGGCTTCCAGGTGCGCCGCACCGGTTCCGTCGGTGCGGTTCGTGAGAACTCCCGGCGTCCGATGCCTTTTCTCTCCAGAGAACGGTCTTTCCCGTTGGCATAAAAAGTCCGGGCAAGAATGGCATCGATCTCCTCGGTGCCGATCCAGCGTTCTTCCGCCGTGGTCGACGCCGGTTCTTCCGTCTCTTCCCGTGCGGCAGCATCGCGCATTCTCAGAGAACCTTCCAGATGCATATACTCCTGCACGTGATCCCAGGCCACCGGGAAGCCGACGCCGTGGGCGCAGAACACCGAGCCCGTGGGATTCTCCGGATCGGCCTCTGGATCATATCCCAGAGCAGCCACCACCTCGTCTGTATTGTGGCAGGGAAGATACCCGTGAAACTCCAGAGATAAACGGCCGGTCCCCCGGGTGTAGGCCAGCACATCCTTCGCATAATTCCGCAGCGTAGCCACCGGCGCAATCCCCGTCAGGAGACTCATTTCTCCCTGGGTCACCGGCGGCTCCGGGACGCCGTGGCGATTCTCGATGTCCGTCATGGCCCGCCCTACCAGAGAGACCGGTACTTCCAGCCGGAATTTATACCAGGGTTCCAGGAGTACCGACGTTGCCTGCATCAGCCCCTGGCGAACAGCCCGGTAGGTGGCCTGCCGGAAGTCCCCACCCTCGGTATGTTTGAGATGCGCCCGTCCGCTGATGAGCGTGATGCGCAGATCTGTGATCGGAGACCCGGTCAGCACACCGCGATGTATCTTTTCCGCCAGATGCGTCAGCACCAGCCGCTGCCAGTTGCGGCTCAGGACATCCTCGCTGCAGTCCGAGTCGAAGACCAGCCCGCTGCCCCGCTCTCCCGGCGCAAGCAGGAGATGCACCTCCGCGTAGTGGCGCAGCGGCTCGAAATGGCCGACGCCCTCCACGGTGTCCGCGATCGTCTCCCGATACACGATGCTTCCCTCTCCGAAGCTCACCTCCACACCGAAGCGCTCCGCAATCAGGCTCTGCAGGATTTCCAGCTGCACGTCCCCCATGATCTGCACGCGAATCTCCCGCAGCGCCTCATCCCAGACGATGTGAAGCTCCGGTTCCTCTTCCTCCAGCTGCCGCAGCTTCGGCAGCATTGTCCCCGGGTCCATCCCGTCCGGCAGGATGATCTGATAGGACAGCACCGGCGTCAGCATCGGCGCCTCCGCGGACGCCTCCGCACCCAGTCCCTGACCGGGCCGGGTGGCCGAAAGTCCCAGCACCGCACAGACCGTCCCCGCCTCTGCCTCATTCAGCGGTTCAAAGCGTGCACCGGAATAGCGGCGAATCTGGCTGACCTTCTCTTCCTTCGCCTCTCCCTCCGCCGTGTATGTCAGAATGCTCCGGACGGCCAGCGTCCCGCCGGTCACCTTCAGATAGGTCAGACGGTTTCCCGCTTCATCACGGGCAATTTTAAATACCCGTGCGCCGAAGGCCTCCGGATAAACCGGCGCCTCAGTATAGGTGTCCAATCCCTCCAGGAGCTCTTCCACCCCCTGCATCCGCAGGGCTGAACCGAAATAACAGGGGAAGACCCTTCTCTCCCGGATCAGCTGACAGATCTCCCTTCGATCGATCGTACCCTCCTCGAGGTAGCGATCCAGAAGAGCCTCGTCTCCGCAGGTGGAGACAGCCTCATAAAACGCCTCCGAACCGGCCTCCGTGAAATCCAGACAGCCATCATTCAATGATTCCTGCAATTCCCGCAGCAGAGCCTGCCGGTCGGTCCCCGGCTGGTCCATCTTATTCACAAACAGGAACACCGGGATCCCGTGCCTGGCCAGCAGCCGCCACAGCGTCCGTGTATGCCCCTGGACGCCGTCCGCCCCGCTGATCACCAGCACCGCCGCGTCGAGCACCTGGAGCGTCCGCTCCATCTCCGCCGAAAAATCCACATGCCCCGGCGTATCCAGCAGCGTGATCCGGGTCGCCCCCACCGTCAGCTCCGCCTGCTTGGAGAAAATGGTGATGCCGCGTCCGCGCTCCAGCGCATACGTATCCAGAAACGCGTCCCGGTTATCCACCCGTCCCAGCCGTCGGATCGCTCCGGCCGTATACAGCAGTCCCTCCGACAGCGTCGTCTTTCCCGCGTCCACATGGGCCAGCAGGCCGACACAGAGCCGTTTTTCTTGATGATTTGTCGTCTGTTCGCCCATTTAAAAAGCCTCCCTGCTCCGATCTACGAACTCATTATAAAAAGAGCGCCAGGGAAATGCAAGGCTGAAAACATGTATTCCGTTTTTTATAGCGAACGACATAAAGTCGTTTCCTGTAATTCTTATGATACAAGGGACAAAAGGTCATGAATCGAATGCTTGCATTCGTATTCATGACTTTGGGTCCCGCAACAACATGAGAAAGTAGCCATTTTAGCCAATATATTGGCTAAAATGAGCGGATTTCGAATGTTGTTAGGATTGCGAGAGCGCGTTAGCGCGGAGCAATCCGTTGTATCATACCTTTTGTCGCTCAAATCATTATTATGTCATAACTGTGAAAAAATCGTTGTCCCACCCTCCTTAAAGTAGTATACTATACCCATGGGGAAAGATATGAGCCGATGTGAGTCTGCGGATATCTTTGTCTCAAATATTTTGAGGAGGCATATGCCATGAAACGAACAACTGCAAGGAAACTTGCCGTTCTGTTGCTCGCAGCTTCTCTGGTAGCGGCAGAACTCACACCGGTATCGGTATCAGCAGCCGAGGCGACCGATACGGCGGAGGAGACCGTGGTCGAGACCGTGCTTGAAACTGCGGAAACCGAAGAGGCCGCCGCAGCGGTGGAGACCGAAGAAGCCGAAGAGACCGCAGCAGCAGTGGAAACCGAAGAAGTCGAAGAGACCGCCGCCACACAGGAAGAAACCAAAGCGGCTGAAACCGAAGCCGACGCCGTCGATGCCGTCAAAGGAGACGTCGACGCGAATACCGTCACGGCAGCGCCCACCATGCAGTATGTTGAGAACAATGATGGAACGCTGGTTTTCCGGGTCAAGGGCAGCCTGTCGCTCCAGTCGAGCGAAGAGCTCATCATCGAGTATTCCAACAACAGCAGCTTCACCTCGAACGACAGCGGCACGAAGTGGAAATATACCTCAACACGCGATGCAGACAGCAGTTCCTATATTCTCTACGTATACAACGATTATTATAATCCCGGAGATACGATCTATGTCCGTGCAAGAGTATACGACGAGAGCACATATCAGTACAGCGCCTATTCCGCCGTTGTAAAGGGCAAAGCAGGCACACCGAGCATTTCTTCTGTAACAAAATATGTCACCACATCGACCATTACCATGGCCGCTTACTCGGATATGACCGCGACAGGCTATCAGTTCCAGAAAAAGGTGAACGGAAAGTGGGTCACTCTGGCGAAGCAGACCGACAACACCTACAAGGACTCCAAGCTGTCCAAAAACACCAAGTATACCTACCGGGTACGCTCCTACTATTACAATAAAATAACAAAGAAGACCATCTATTCTTCGTGGTATAAGTATACCGCCAGGACCTGGACCGCGAAGCTGAATTTCCAGGCGGCCGCCGCCAGCTCGACCTCCGCGAAGCTGACATGGGATAAGGTCTCCGGAGCCGAGGGATATGAAATCTACAGATACAGCAGCGACACATATTCCTATTCTCAGACAGAAACTCAGGGTCTCTCGGATTCCTACTATAACGAAATCGCTCTGGTAAAATCTCTGAGCAGTAAAAAGACCAGCTATACAGACAAGAGCCTGACGAGCGGTTACACGTATTCCTATACGATCCGTGCCTACCGCACTGTAGATGGTGAGAAGGTATACATCTCCGATTCCGATTCCGTCACTCTGCAGGCTACATCGATTTCTGTTTATACCTCGTATTATACTTCTTCCGGTAAGTACACGGTCAAGTGGGATAAGCTCACCGGAATCAAGGGATATTATGTTGAGAAGTATGATTCGTCAACCGGCACCTATACCAAATACAAGACTCTGAAGAGCACTGCGACCTCCTACACCTTCCCCAAGGTGTCCGTCGGCAAAAAATATGTGGAATACCGGATCCGCCCGTATGATTCCAGTAAGGTGTATGGTTCCTACTATGTGTATGTATATCCCCAGCTCGCCATGGTAACCGGCGTGACGGCGAAGAAGTCTTCGACGACCACCAACGGTGTGACGACCACAGGCATCAAGGTCAGCTGGAAAGCCGTATCCGGTGCGGATTATTATCGTGTATACAGAACGACATCCAGCAACTACACCTATGACAACACGACCAAAACGTACGACTACAGCTATGACTACAATAGCAGTTTTTACGTAAGTGACGGAGCCACAAGCTACTTTGACTCTTCCGCCGAAGCCGGTGTCACCTACTACTACTACGTCATGGCTTTCAAGAATTCCACGAGTACTGCTTCTTCGGCCTCGAGCCTCGGCTACAGCAAGAAGGCTTCCGCCACCTACACGGCCAAAACCAAGGCGGCCAAGCCCACCACGAAGAACATCACCGTAGCCAGCAAGAAGTCCGGGCAGGTGACGCTGACCCTCAAGAAGGCTGTCTCCGGCGCCAAGGCCTATGCGATCTACCGTTCGACCAAGAAGGGCTCCGGCTATGTGCTGATCGGCATCTCGACCGTCACTACCAAGGGCAAGGTCCTGTTGACCGACAAGGCTGTCACCAAAGGAAAGACCTACTACTACAAGGTCTCCGCGCTGACAGTGAATGAGGCGAAGGCCTATTTGTACTCTGCGAAGTCGTCCGCCATGAAGGTCACTGTCAAGAAATAAGATTACGATCCTTGCGCAGAGGCTCTTTGTGCAGGAAAACCGCAGGCTGTAAAGCCTGCAGAGCGCACGAGGCCCGTCGGGAATATCTCCCCGGCGGGCCTCGTTTTACTGTCTGACATTTTATGTCCGTTCTTTCCCGTATTACGATCGTACAATGTAAAATGATCCAACGGATTGCTGCGCGCTCACGCGCTCCCTTACTGGATCCCCAGTACCTTGTAATCCTTGTCCTCGACCGTCTTCTGCAGCACCTCGTCGGCCACCTCCGCGTTCAGCGTCAGGACCGCGGTGCCCTCGGTGTGGCTCACAACAGCCTCATCCACCTGCGGCAGCGCCTCCAGCGCTTTCTTCACCGTCGCCTCACAGTGTCCGCACATCATTCCTTCGATCTTCATGGTCTTTGTCATGGTCTTTGTCTCCTTTTTTCTCTTTGTTTTGGTTTTTATCTTCTTATCCCTGCTGGCGTCATGGATTTTCAGGAAATTCAGACGCAGGGCATTGGAAACAACGCAGAAGCTGGACAGGCTCATCGCCGCAGCGCCGAACATGGGGTTCAACTGCCAGCCGAACAGAGGGATCCACACACCGGCGGCCAGCGGGATCCCGATGATATTGTAGAAAAAGGCCCAGAACAGGTTCTCATGAATGTTCTTCAGCGTAGCCCGGCTCAGGCGGATGGCCGCCGGTACATCGGCAAGCAGACTTTTCATCAGAACCACATCGGCGGCGTCGATGGCGACGTCGGTCCCGGCGCCGATGGCGATGCCGATGTCCGCCCGGGTCAGCGCCGGAGCGTCATTGATACCGTCTCCCACCATAGCGACTTTCCCCTGCTCTTTCAGCGAGCGGATGACACTCTCCTTGCCGTCGGGCAGAACACCGGCCACCACCT
>JAJQCL010000108.1 GCA_021202715.1 Lachnospiraceae bacterium | reverse complement strand
AGAGTGCATTAGCACGGAGCAATCCGTGTATCAGCCGGGGGCAAATACTTTTGACTCCGGCATCATGTATAGGGAGAAGATGCGCGGCGCGAACGTTCGCAGCAAACTCTTCTCCGGCAACCTGTGAGAAGACAGACGGAGGGAGTAAAGATATCGATGGAAGAAAAATATCTGCTGGCGATCGATCAGAGTACTCAGGGAACCAAAGCGCTGCTTCTGGATGCGGCCGGTCAGATCGTCTGCCGTCGTGATCTGCCCCATCGGCAGATCGTGGACGAACACGGCTGGATCTCTCACGATCTGAATGAGATTTATCGGAATACTGTACAGGTCGTAAAGGATGTCATTGAAGGAGCCGGTGTCGCCAGAGCGTCTGTGGTTGGTCTGGGCATCAGCAACCAGAGGGAGACCTCTGCCGTCTGGGACCGACTGACCGGGGAACCGGTGGCGGATGCTATCGTCTGGCAGTGCGGCCGGGCGGAAGAGATCTGTGCCAGGGTGTGGGCGCAGGGGGCGGAAGAGATGATCCGCCGCCGGACAGGGATTCCGCTCTCTCCTTATTTTCCGGCGGCCAAATTTGCCTGGCTGCTGGAGCACACGGAGGGGACGGAGGAACTGCAGAAAGAGGGACGGCTTTTGTTCGGAACCATCGATACCTGGCTCCTCTATAAGCTGACTGGCGGAGCGGTTTACCGCACTGATTACTCCAATGCCTCCCGCACGCAGCTGTTCAATCTGGAAACACGGCGGTGGGACCCGGAGATTTGTGCTCTGTTCGGGCTGCGGCCGGAAGAGCTCCCCGAGGTCTGTGATTCCAACGCGCTGCTGGGCAGGAACGATTATGACGCCTATCTGGATGCACCGATCCCGATCCATGCGGCGCTGGGGGATTCGCACGCGGCGCTCTTCGGCCAGGGATGTCTTGCGCCGGGAATGGCGAAGGCCACCTACGGAACCGGCTCCTCGGTCATGATGCAGGTGGGAGAGCATCCCGTGTACAGTGAGCACGGGGCTGTGACCTCGCTGGCCTGGGGCATCGGCGGGAAGATTTCTTATGTTCTGGAGGGGAATATCAATTACACCGGGGCGGTGATCTCCTGGCTGCAGAAGGATCTGGGGCTGATCGCGAGCCCGCAGGAGGCGGAAGAACTGGCGCGGCAGGCTGCCCCGGCAGACCGTACCTACCTGGTGCCTGCGTTCACCGGCCTGGGGATGCCCTACTGGGACAGCGACGCCCGGGCTCTGCTCTGCGGTCTCAGCCGGACGACCGGACGGGCGGAGATCGCGCGTGCGGCTCTGGAGAGCATCGCCTATCAGGTGACCGATGTGCTGGAGGTTCTGCGGCGTGATGCAGACCTTCCGCTGGAGACGCTACGCGTGGACGGAGGCCCCACCCGCAACGCAGCTTTGATGCAGTTTCAGAGCGATCTGGCGGGACTGCGGCTGGAAGTGCCGCGGGCGGAGGAACTCTCAGGCCTCGGTGCGGGGTATCTGGCCGGACTTTCACAGGGATTTTATGACCGGGATATCTTCGAGCGCATGGAGCGGCAAAGCTATGAGCCCTCCATGGAACAGGCGGTCCGGGACGAAAAATATGCCGGGTGGAAGCGGGCGGTAGCCCTGGCGCGCGGCAGATAACTTTATCCCCAGCGTATAATCAGAGACAGCCGAACTTCAAATAAAACGAAGCTCGGCTGTCTTTTACAGAACGGTATTGCGGATGATCACGTCAGGCTCCAGACCATATCGTAGAATTCGCCTGTTCTGGCGTTGATCCGCACATCGTATGTCTTGGAAACGGTTCCGCGTTCCGTGAAGGTCACAGAGGCTTCCAACGTAACATACCAGTAGGATGTTCCGTGGAATCTCTTCCATTCAGCGGTCGTTTCCAGACACTCTATGGCTTCCGCGGTGTCGTCGGTATCAAAATAATCGTTGCTGAGAGTATACGTTTCTGCGTATTCGCAGGCCAGGGAGATCGCCTCTTCCTCAGAGAGTGAGGCCGCTTTTTCCCTGATCGTTACAAGGTAATAGATCAGACCTGCTGCGACGAGTACGAGAATAAGCAAACATGGAATGATAAGAATACGTTTCCCTTTTTTTCATGGCATTCCTCCTTATGTACAGGCATGTTCCTTTTTTCCATATAAAATTATACCATGGATAATAAATGCGGACAAGCACAATGTGATTTGAGATAAAGAACCTTTGATCTGAAAAGAGCCGACGCAAAGCGCCGGCTCCTGGGAGGATAAAACAATGTAAGTTAAACCGATCAGAAATCGATTTCCTTGTCGTAGAAGCAGGCGGTCAGGAGCTTCTCCATGTCCTCCTGGCTGGGCTGACGGGGGTTGGAGCCGGTGCAGGCATCGCCGATGGCGAGCGTCGCCACGTCCTTCAGTTTGGCATTGAACTCGGCCTCGTCGATGATGCCGCCCTCGTAGTCCTTGATGCAGGTGGGGATCTCCAGAGCCTTGTTCATGGCCTTGATCTCATTGATCAGAGCGTCGACCAGTTCTTCAGTGGTCTCGCCGGGCAGTTTGATGAAGCGGGCGATCTGCGCATAGCGCTCCGCAGCCTCTTCGTGCTTGCTGTTGTACTTGATGACCTTCGGCAGGTACATGGCATTCGCGCAGCCGTGTACGATATGTCCGCCGCTGTAGGCAGCGCCGGTCTTGTGGGCCATGGAGTGCACGATGCCGAGCAGAGCGTTGGAGAACGCCATACCGGCAAGACACTGGGCGTTGTGCATGCGGTCGCGGGCTTCCATGTCGCCGTTGAAGGAATCAATCAGGTCGTTATGGATCATCTCGATGGCGTGCAGAGCCAGCGGATCGGTGTAGTCGCAGTGCAGAGTGGACACATAGGCCTCGATCGCGTGGGTCATGGCGTCCATACCGGTATGCGCAGTCAGCTTCTTCGGCATGGTCTCGGCCAGCTCCGGATCAACGATGGCCACATCGGGGGTGATGTTGAAGTCAGCCAGCGGATATTTGATGCCCTTGGAGTAATCAGTAATGACGGCGAATGCAGTCACTTCGGTGGCCGTGCCGGAGGTCGAAGGGATCGCGCAGAATTTCGCCTTCGTACGAAGAGTCGGGAAGTTAAACGGAGTGATCAGATCCTCGAAGGAGGTCTCCGGGTACTCGTAGAACGCCCACATTGCCTTGGCGGCGTCGATGGGGGAGCCGCCGCCGACTGCGACGATCCAGTCGGGTTCGAAGGCGCGCATCGCTTCCGCACCCTTCATAACAGTCTCAACAGAGGGATCGGGCTCTACGCCTTCAAAGAGCTGCACCTCCATGCCGCCTTCCTTCAGAAGTGCCTCGATGCGATCCAGGAAGCCGAAGCGCTTCATGGAGCCGCCGCCGACAACGACGATTGCTTTCTTGCCGCCCAGCGTCTTCAGAGCGTTCAGAGCGTCTTTTCCGTGATACAGATCCCGGGGTAAAGTGAATCTTGCCATAGTGAATGTCTCCTTTTCTGAGTAAATGTTGCAGCGCGTCGCGTGGGCGGCTGGCGGTTCATTTTTTCCACCTCGTACTATAGACCCTTCTGCGGCATTTGTCAATCAAAAACGATATTTTTTTAACACGTTCGTGAAATTAATCACGAACTATAGAGAGAAGATTGCAATTTGCCGGAATCAATGGTACACTGGCGGTGAATTGAGGGCCATCAGGCGGGAGAACCGAATTTATCCCGCGACAACCCGGCCCGGGAGGACAAGAGATGAAGAAGGCAATTCTGGTCGTGAGCTTTGGCACGTCGCATGCGGACACCCGGGAGAAGACGCTGGATGTCCTGGAGCGGGATCTGGCAGCAGCCTATCCTGATTTCACGGTCTACCGCGCCTGGACCAGCCGGATGATCCTTCGGAAGCTGGCGGAGCGGGACGGCATACATATCTGCGATGTGCCGGAAGCGATGGCGCAGATGAACCGGGACGGCGTGGAGGCGCTGGTGGTGCAGCCTACCCACATCATCAATGGTGTGGAGAATGACCTTATGAAAGAGGATGTACAGGCCAACCGGGGAAATATAAGAAGCCTCTCATTTGGCGCGCCGTTGCTGACGACGACGGAGGACAGCCGGAAAGCGATCCGGGCCGTGATGGCTGAGACAACGGTGGCAGAAGACGAAGCGCTGGTGTGGATGGGACACGGAACGACGCACTATGCGAATACGGTATATGCGGCGATGGACTATATGTTCAAGGACCTGGGCTATAAGAATGTTTTTCTGGGAACGGTTGAGGCTTATCCGGCCATGGAGAGTCTGTTGCGTCAGGTGAAGGAATACCGGCCCCGGCGCGTGGTCCTGGTGCCTTTTATGGTGGTGGCGGGAGAGCATGCGAAAAATGACATGTCCGGTGAGGAACCGGATTCCTGGCGTCATCAGTTCGAGGAGGCCGGATTTGAAGTCGCATGCATCCTGAAGGGACTGGGCGAGTACGCCGGCATCCGGGAGATTTACCGGCGCCATGCGGCGGAGGCAATCGGCAGGCTGGCGGAGTAAAAATCAGTCTTTAAGAAGCATTTTATCAGTACTTTACGAACATTTCATTTCCTTATAAAAAGAATGTGACACAAAAAATCCTGAAAGCCGTTATAATGGCATTGTATGGAACAAAATGGAATGAGTCAGGCCCGAGGGTTCGGGAAAAAGGAGTATTGAAATGAAAAAGACAAAGATTATCTGTACATTAGGTCCTGCCGTGGATGACGAAGAAAAGCTGCGTGAACTGATCGAAAACGGCATGGACTGCGCACGGTTCAATTTCTCCCACGGGAGCCATGAGGAGCAGCATGCACGCATGGAGCGCCTGCGGAGAGTGCGGGAGGCAATGGGAACGGCTACGGCAATCCTGCTCGATACCAAAGGGCCGGAAATTCGTCTGAAGAATTTTGAAAACGGCTCTGTCGTGTTAAAGGAAGGACAGACGTTCATTCTGGATGACAAGGAGAATGACGGAGATATTCATCGGATCGGCATTACATACGCACCTCTGGCGGAGAGTCTGACAGTCGGCAACCGCCTTCTCATTGATGATGGAAAGATCGAACTGGAGGTAAAGGAGCTGGAGGGCCGCACGATTACCTGCCGCGTCGTCATCGGCGGCACGGTCAGCAATCACAAGGGCATCAATGTGCCGGGCGTGGACATTACCATGCCTTACATCAGTCGCGCAGACCGGGACGATATCCTTTTCGGTATTGAGGAGAAGGTGGACTTCATCGCCTGTTCCTTTGTTCGTTCGGCAGGGGATGTGCTGGCGGTGCGTCGGTTGCTGCAGGATAACGGCGGCGAGGAGATCAAGCTCATCAGTAAAATCGAAAATATGCAGGGCTACCAGAACCTGGATGAGATTCTTCAGGTCAGCGACGGCATCATGGTGGCCCGGGGCGATCTGGGCG
Organism: Lachnospiraceae bacterium; assembly: GCA_021202715.1. Taxonomy (GTDB): domain Bacteria; phylum Bacillota; class Clostridia; order Lachnospirales; family Lachnospiraceae; genus UBA3305. Next base: position 2,419 of record JAJQCL010000108.1, on the reverse strand, counting down.
TAGAAGTCCCCTTCGAGAAGGTACCTTCCCTGCAGAAGAATATGATCGCTCGCTGTGCCGTCGAGGGCAAGATCGCTATCACGGCAACGCAGATGCTCGATTCCATGATTCACGCGGCAAGACCGACACGGGCGGAGGTTTCGGATGTGGCAAACGCTATCTATGACGGAACGGCGGCGGTCATGCTCTCCGGTGAGACGGCCGCGGGCGCTTATCCGGTGGAGGCGGTCAAGGCTATGGCGGATATCGCCCACTATACGGAGGTCACGATCCGGAACACAGAGCATACGGTCAAGAGCCGCACTTCCGGAGTAAACCGGCTGGTGGACTGTGTCTGCCTGGCGGCCCGGCAGGCGGCGGATTTCCTGAATGCCCGGGCGATCGTTACGGTCTCTCTCAGCGGCCGTACGGCCTTCCATCTGGCGAATTACCGTCCGGGATGTCCGATCATTGCCATGACCTTTTCCGAGATCGGCTATCATCAGCTGAGTCTGGCACACGGTGTGCTGCCGGTGACGGCGGACAAACAGGATTCCGTTGAGGCGCTTCTTGAATATGCCAAGGAGAAAGCGAAGCAGACAGGACTTGTGCAGGCGGGAGACACCGTCATCCTGGTTCTGGGATCCTCAACGACCTCCTACAGTGTGGTCGATACGCTCAAGATCTGTGAGCTGTAGAGAACGATGAAATGCCGGAGAGAAAGATTCCCGGGCTTTCATGGTAAATTCACTCAACAAATGTATGCGGCACCCTATAGATTTTCCGCGGCTTTTGCGCTATACTATTTTGTCGTGATGTTCAGTGGGTGATCTGGTGCGCCCGTGAAAATGAGGAGGACAGAATGGTGAAGAAAATCGGCAGAAATGATCCCTGCTGGTGCGGCAGCGGAAGGAAATATAAGCAGTGCCATAAAGCATTTGATGAGCGGATTCGCCGCTGTGAGGACGAGGGTCATATCGTTCCTACGCATGATCTTATTAAAACACCGGCACAGATCGCAGGCATCCGCGAGAGCGGGAAGATCAACATCGCTGTGCTGGATGCGGTGGCTGCGGCGATCCATGTGGGGATGAGTACGCAGGAGATCGATGATATTGTCTATCAGAAAACCACGGAGATGGGAGCCATTCCGGCGCCGCTCCATTATGAGGGATTCCCCAAGAGTGTCTGTACCTCCATCAATGACGAGGTCTGTCATGGCATTCCCGATAAGGATATCATTCTGCAGGACGGAGACATCATCAACGTCGATGTTTCTACTATATATAAGGGGTACTTCTCGGATTCCTCGCGCATGTTTTGTATCGGAAATGTCTCGGAGGAGAGACAGCGCCTGGTGCGGGTTACAAAAGAGTGCGTTGAGAAAGGTCTTGAACAGGTGAAGCCCTGGGGCTATCTGGGAGATATGGGCGAGGCGGTTCATAATCATGCTCTGGAGAATGGGTACAGCGTTGTGGCCGATATCGGCGGGCACGGCGTCGGTCTGCAGTTTCACGAGGAGCCCTTCGTCAGCTATGTGACAGCGCGGGGGTCGGAGATGCTGATGGTGCCGGGCATGGTATTCACGATTGAACCGATGGTGAACGCAGGAACGGATGAATTCTGCGAGGACGAGGAAAACGGCTGGACCATCTATACCTGGGACGGGATGGATTCCGCCCAGTGGGAGGTGACGGTGGCTGTCACCGAGGATGGGTATGAGATTCTGGCTTATTAGTGTCTGCCACATACATTTTCCTGAAACAAACTGGTTGTGAGGATAGTCCATAAGCGGAGGAAAAAACGCGGTCATATGAGAGCAGAAATGCTTTTATATGACCGTATTTTTCTTTAGTATTGCAAAGTACATACGAAAAATGAGAGAAAAACAACATAACTCATAGGAAAAATGCAAGATATAAAACAAAGTTCATATGAAAAATGTGGGAGAACGATTGACTTGCTTAAATGCGTAAGTTAAACTTAAAGAAAATGAATGAGACGGGGTCTTATATGGAAAGAGACATTATGAAACGTCTTGTTGAATGGAAAGATTCATCGGATCGCAAGCCTTTATTACTGACAGGTGTTCGCCAATGCGGAAAAACATATGTATGCAAGCAGTTGGGGGAGCAGTATTTTGAAGACACTGCATATTTTTACTTTGAGGGAAATACGGGACTGGCCTCAGTGTTTGAGTACGATTTTGATGTTGACAGGATTATCGATGAGCTGGGGAATATTATACGCCAGAAACCGATCATACCGGGGAAAACACTGGTCATATTCGACGAGATTCAGGCCTGCCCGAAAGCAATCACTTCACTAAAATATTTTTGTGAGAATAAAAGAGAACTTCATATCATTTGTGCGGGTTCTCTGCTGGGCGTTTCGATTCGCAGGGACGGAATATCTTTCCCAGTTGGAAAAGTAGAGAGGC
>JAJQCL010000038.1 GCA_021202715.1 Lachnospiraceae bacterium | reverse complement strand
GCGCAGACTCTGCGGAGGAGGCAGCCGACGGAGACGGCGATGCCGAAGCGGAGACGAATGCGGCCTCGGAGGATGAAGCGGAAGCTGAGTCACAGGCCGCGGAGGAGAATGAAAATCGTGCAATGCCGGAGGATGACGCAGAAGTGGAAAGCGGCGCGGATTCCGAGGACGGTGCCGGTCAGGGCTTCGGCGGAGGCGCTCCCGGGGAGGGTGAGATGCCTTCCATGGACAGTGATGGCGAGATGCCTTCCATGGATGCGGACGCTGAAATGCCCTCGATGGATAGTGACGCGGAGGCGGAGAGCGCAGACGCGGAGTCCGATGCGTCCTCTGGAGAGTGGAGCGGCCGCCAGGACCGGAGCGACAGGAACACGGCGCAGACCGGCGGCGTGTTTGGCTTCCTGCAGACCGTGAAATCTCACTGGCTGCCGATCCTGATCATACTCCTTCTTCTCGATGCCCTGTGCATTTTCATGCTGGTGCGGATCTCCCGCCGGGAAAGAAAAGCGGCGCTTGAGGCAGCCCGGGCGCGGGCGCAGGCGGACGGCGAGGTGCATCTGGTCCGTCCGGTAAAAAAGAAGAAGCATTCGCATTATCTGTGGATCATCCCTCTGGTGGGCATGGCGCTGCTGGTGCTGGTGGTGAAATCGCTGTCGGCGCAGAGCAGTGAAGAGTCAGCTGAGACGGAGGCCACGGTTCATTCCGGCACGGCGGAGCTGTCCGATATCAGTACGGTGGTGCCCGGCACAGGGACTCTCACGGAGGAGGAGTCCGAGGATCTGGAGCTTCCCGAAGAGGTGGAGATCGAAGAATGGTATGTCTCTGACGGCGATACGGTCGAGGAGGGTGACACGCTGGCGAAGGTGGACACCGTTTCTGTGATGACAGCCATCACCTCGATCCAGGAGCAGATCGATGCGCTGGACGAGGAGCTGGCCGAGCATGAGGACGAGGAGATCTCTGATGAGATCACAGCCTCTGCCGACGGACGGGTCATGGCCATTTATGCGGAAGAGGATGTCAGCGTGACGGATACGATGTATGAGAATGCGGCACTGATGCGCATTTCCCTGGACGGCGCTCTGGCGGTGTCCTTTGAAACGGACGTCCTTTCTTCCGGCGATGCCGTGGAAGTGATCCTGTCTGACGGGACCGAGGTGGACGGCAAGGTGGAGAGTGTCATCAGCGGTACGGCGGTCGTCACCATTTCCGATGAAGACGGGGAACTGGATGACAATGTCCTGGTCTACACGGAGGACGGGGAGCTGGCTGGCGAGGGCACGCTGTATATTCACAGCGAGCTGAAGATCACCGGATTCTCCGGAACCGTGGAGGACATTGATGTCTCCGTGGGAGACGAGGTGGAGGCCGGTGACACGCTGCTGACGCTGACGGACACGGATTATGAGGGTGAGTATGAGGCGCTGCTGGCGCAGCGTACGGAGCTGACCGATGAGATGCAGGAGCTGTTTGTCCTGTATCAGGACCAGTATATCTATGCGAGCTGCGCGGGCGTGATCTCCGGACTGGGAAGCACGTCGTCCTCGGCGGAGACGGACAGTGAGGCTGCGGAGGATGACGCCGATTCTGGCACCGACAGTACTTCCGATACCGATGCTGATTCGGATGCGGATGCCAATGCGGGAACCGACACAGATTCCGACACGAGTACAGATTCAGACACGGATACCGACGAGGACGGCAATACGGCTTCCTCGAACGGCCAGAGTACGGTGACGACTGTGAAGAGCACGACCGGAAATGCAGCCTCCGCGAAGAGTGTGTCCGCGGTGAGCGCCGTCTACACGTCCTCCTCTGTGACGGTTTGCACGGTGAGTTCTGTGGCGGAAACCTCTGCGGAAGAGACTTCGGCCGTGGAGGAGACGACGGAGGAAGCCGTGGATGCCGTTGCTGAGACAAACAGCGAGACAGAATCCACGACGGCGGAGGAGACGACAGCGACGGCCACGGAAACGGAGAGCGCAGAGGAAGAAACGAGCACCGAAGCGGAGAGTACCGAAGCAGAGACAGAGGCCGTGACAGAGCCCACGGTGCAGTCCGGATATGCAAACTATGCCGGGATTGTCAGCGTCATAAAGAACAGTACGCTGGTGCTGTTCCTGCAGCCGGAGACCTGCGACATCAGCGACTACAGTGATCTGAGCGGCATTGATCTGTCAGAGGACTCGATGACTGAGGCACTGACTCTGAAACTGACAGACTCGTCACTGGTGTTCATTAACTCGGACGGCAGCTGGACGACCGGTTCAGTGAGCGACCTGTCTGTAGGAGATATCCTGATCCTGACGTATAATTCGGATGACGAGGACAGTCGGAACTTTGTGTGGATCGTCCAGGCGGAGAGCGCGGAGACGGAAACCGATGCGGCGCAGGAGAGCCAGGAAAATCTGACGGAAAGTGAGAGCCAGACCGCGGAATCAGAGAGTCAGGCCGGTCAGGAACAGAATATGGAGAATGCTTCGGAGAGCCAGGCTGGGGGAAATGATACTTCCCAGATGGGTTCTGCGCAGGCACAGAGCGGCACGGCTTCGATGGGCAGTTCCGCAGTGAGCAGCGGCACAACGGATGCCACGGCGAAAGCGGAGGAGACCACTACCGAGGAAGCAGTGGAGAGCACCTATGGCATCACGGAGACCACCTGGCTGTCTGTGACGCCGCAGGATAGCATGACGATCACGATCACCGTGGATGAGATGGATATCCTCTCTCTGGAGGTAGGTCAGACGGCGCAGGTAACGCTCAGTGCGCTGCCCGGTCAGTCCTTCGAGGGCGAGGTCACGGCCATCGACGTCAGCGGTACCAACTCCGGTGGCAGCACAAAATACACGGCGGAGATCACGATCGCCCGTGAGGAGGAGATGCTGGCGGGTATGAACAGTTCCGTGGTCATCACGATTTCCACGGAGGAGGATGTGCTGACGATCCCTGAAGCCGCACTGGTGGAAGAGGATGGAAGCGTCTATGTCTACACCACGTATGATGAAGAGACCGATACGCTGGGCGGCCTGACGGAAGTGACGACCGGCGTCTCCGACGGCGAGAACGTGGAGATTCTCAGTGGCCTCTCCGAGGGCGGGGCGTATTACTACAGCTATCTGGATGTGGTCAACTACAGCTCCTCCACCGCTTCCTCTGCGACCGGCAGCTTCTCCTTCGGCTCCCTCTTTGGGAGCAGCGGAGGCGGCCGCAGTGGAGGCGGGCGGTAGAGCCGACCATACGTCTGTAAGTAAAATCGCATACTTTTCGGGGAATTTAAACATTAAAATCCACAGACTCTATCTGTCAGTTCAGAAGAGCCTGTGGGTTTTCTTGACAGCGCCTCAATTTTATGTAATAATAAAATCGGAATTTGGATTTGCATAAATATGATGCGGCGCGTTTTATGATACGGAGGTGCAGTATGTATTATGAGAGAATCATCGAGCCAACGATAAAGAAGATTAACGAGACGTTTCCGGTTCTGATTGTAACGGGACCGAGGCAGATCGGCAAAACGACGCTGCTGACCAAAATGGCCGAAAAGGAGCGAAAAATAGTTTCTTTAGATCATCCGACGATTCGCGCTTTTGCAAAAAGTGATCCCGAACTTTTCGTTCAGCGTTATGCCCCTCCGGTCCTGATTGATGAGGTTCAATATGCTCCTGAATTGTTTGATTATATCAAGATCTATGTGGATCGGGAAAAACGCTGCGGTGATTTCTGGCTTACGGGTTCGCAGACTTTTCACATGATGAAACATGTGACGGAATCTCTTGCGGGTCGCGCGGGAATTGTCCAGATGCAGGGGCTGAGCAATGATGAGATCAGAGGCGTCTGTTTTTCTCCTTTTCATGTAGATGTTTCGGAAATGACACGGCGAATGACACAGGTGGTTCCGATGACTTTGCCGGAAATTTATGACAGGATTTTCAGGGGCTCGATGCCCCGTCTTTATGAAAATCCGGATGTGGACCGCGCGCAATATTATGAATCTTATCTCGAGACATATATCAGCCGCGATATAAAAGATTTGTCTCAGGTTGCCGATGAAACAGCCTTTTTGAACTTCATGAGTGTTGTTGCCGCCAGGACGGCCACAAATGTGAATTATGAGGCTCTGGCAAATGAAGTCGGAATCTCAGCGCCGACGGCAAAGCAGTGGCTTTCTGTTCTGGTTTCGTCTGGTCTTGTCGCGTTGATCCAGCCCTATTCGAACAATGCGCTCAAGCGTGTCATTAAAGCGCCGAGGATGTATTTTCTGGACACGGGCCTGTGTGCGCATCTGACAAGATGGAGCAGCGCCGCAACTCTGGAAGCAGGTGCTATGGGCGGAGAATTTTTTGAGACATGGGTCGTATCGGAAATATATAAGAGTTATCTGAATGCGGGTCAAAAGCCTCCGCTGTATTTTTATCGTGACAGCAATAAGAAAGAAATAGATGTGATCATTTATCAGGACGGTACGGTGAATCCTGTTGAGATTAAAAAAAGCTCGGCGCCCAAAAATGCCGTTAAAAATTTCTCTGTTCTCAGTCCCCTTGAAAAGGAACCGGACCAGGAGGCTGTTTTTTCCGGCGCTGCGCACCTGAAAATTAATATAGGAACCGGCGCTGTTATTTGCATGTCACCGGATCTGATTCCTGTCGACAGGAAGAACTGGTATGTTCCAGCCTGGCTGATTTAAGGATAGTTAGCAGTAGAAGCGAATTTCTCTAAAATAAGAGAGCCACTTATCTTCGATTTCTGCATGTCGTGCTTCTGCGATATCCATAATGTACCTCAGCTTGCGAAATTGTCAAATCCCCCCTCGCGTGCCAGACGGATGACAATGTGTGCTACTGTCTGGAGATATTCCTGAAAATTTTCGATTTCTTCGGAAGAAAAACCTTCAATGTTCTTCCACTCGTAAGAAGGAAGATAACACTCTGCAGAGTGAAAGCCGCCATAAACGGGTTTCTCAAAGTATACTTTTACGGTTTCAGTTCCATTGACATCGTAGGCATCGGAATGAACAACCTCTGTTTTATCTCCCAAAGTCATAAATGGATACATCATGAAGAAAGCGCCTCCTGTCTTTGAATCAGATCTGGCAAGAACGTCTTTTCCCAAAGGAAGAGTCAGAGAAAAGATAATCATAAAGGCAGTATAACATATATTTCTTTGTCGCGCCACCGCGCTTCTTGTAAATTCCCCTTACAATTCCGCTTCCGGGCAAATCTATTCTTTACCTTCATTTTACAAAAGCCTTACCGTGAAAGGATATTTCGCGGCAGGGCTTCGTGCTACACTCTGACTGTGCCTTGAGAGAGGCGAAAAAAGAAAAGCAGGCTCCACAAAAAGGAGGGAGCCATACAGAAAAGGAGTGAAGTACCATGAGAAAATCAGTAAAATTCGTCAGCAGCCTGTGTGCCCTGACCCTGGCCATGAGCGCTCTGGCCGGATGCAGCAGCAGCTCATCCACTTCGACGACGGCGGCGCAGACCACCGCGGAGCAGACCACAGCGGAAGCGACCATCGCGGAAACGACCGCGGAAGCAACCACCAGTGAGGCGGCTGCGGAAACAGAAGCCAGTGAAGCGGCAGAAATCTCCACCGATATCACGGGAACCATTTCCATGGCGGGAAGTACTTCCATGGAGAAGCTGGCCAACGCGGTGGCGGAAGCCTTCCCGGAGACCTACCCCGGCGTGACCGTGACGGCTGAGTTTACCGGATCCGGTGCGGGCATCGAATCTCTGCTGGCCGGCAGCGTTGACATCGGCAACTCTTCCCGGAATCTGAAGGATGAGGAAAAGGAAGGCGGCGCGGTCGAGAATATCGTAGCCATCGATGGCATCGCGGTGGTCGTGGACACGGCGAATACGGTGGAAGATCTGACACAGGAGCAACTGATCCAGATCTACACCGGCGAGGTCACCAACTGGAGTGATGTTGGCGGTGAGGATCAGGCGATCGTCGTGGTCGGACGTGAGTCCGGTTCCGGTACCCGGGGCGCTTTCGAAGAGATCCTGGGCATCGAGGATGCCTGCGCTTATGCGAATGAGCTGGACAGCACCGGCGCTGTGATGGCGAAGGTCGCATCCACTCCCGGCGCCATCGGCTATGTATCTCTGGATGTGCTGGATGACACCGTGAAGGCTGTGACTCTCGAGGGCGTAGAGGCCACCGAAGAGAACATCAAGGACGGCAGCTATTTCCTGCAGAGACCGTTCGTCATGGCAACGCTGGGAGAGATCTCTGAGCAGAGTGAAGCGGTGCAGGCTCTGTTCGCCTGGCTGCAGTCGGATGCGGGCAAGGAGATCATCGCTTCCGTGGGTCTGATCACGGTCGACTGACCGAAGATCCGGTCGTTATCATCACACACGCTGTTTTCCGCCCGACCATATGGCCGGGCGGAAATGCCTTGATGCGCAAGGCTGCGTAATGAGTTTTTCCGGCTGACGCCGGACGCAGCCCGCGCAGACGAGCAGGAGGCGAAAAAGCCGCCTCTGCTCGATTCATGGAGGGGTTATGAATTCCATCGTCGCCAATCGGGCATCGAAATCTACTGTAGAGAAGGCGGCCGGTCTGATCTTTACCGTCTGCGGCCTGGTGGCCGTGCTGGCTGTCGTCTCCATCACCTTATATATGATCCTCAAGGGAACTCCGGCCCTGGCCAATGTGGGAATCGGAGAACTGCTCTTCGGGACCGTCTGGAAACCGGATGCAGCAGATCCCAGCTACGGAATCCTGTTCGTTATTCTGACATCCATTTTCGGCACAGCCATGGCTATCGTTCTGGGTGTTCCGATTGGTCTGATGACGGCGGTTTTCCTGGCAGAGGTTGCTCCGCCCCGGCTGGCGGGTATCGTGAAGCCGGCCGTGGAGCTGCTGGCGGGCATTCCCTCGGTCATCTACGGTCTGTTGGGTCTGATGATCCTGAACCCGCTGATGTATAAGCTGGAGCTGCTGATCTTTAAAAATTCTTCGCCCCCTCAGTTTACCGGAGGCTCCAACCTGCTTTCGGCTGTGCTGGTGCTGGCCATTATGATTCTGCCGACCGTCATCACCATCAGTGAGTCGGCGTTACGGGCTGTGCCGGGGCATTTGCGGAGTGCTTCTCTGGCCCTGGGAGCCTCTCCGATTCAGACCATTTTCCATGTGACCATTCCCGCAGCCAAGTCCGGTATCATTTCCGCCATCGTGCTGGGTGTGGGGCGGGCCATCGGCGAGGCCATGGCCATCACGCTGGTCTCGGGAAGCTCGGTGAATTTCCCGCTGCCGTTCAACTCGGTGCGTTTCCTGACCACCGCCATCGTCAGCGAAATGTCGTATGCCAGCGGGACTCACAGGCAGGTCCTCTTCACGATCGGTCTGATTCTGTTTGTCTTTATCATGATCATTAATGTCAGCCTGACAAAGATCCTCAAGAGAGGGGAGGTGAGCGAATGACGAACCAGACCAGTATTCTGGGACGCCGTAGACGTGGCAGCGATATGGTGCTCTGCTTCCTGATTTATCTCTGCGCGGCTTTCTCCGTGGCTCTTCTGGTGGGAATCCTTGGATACGTATTTTTCCGCGGGATTCGCTGCGTGAACCTGTCGTTCCTGACGACGGTCACCAGTGCGCTCAAAGGAACCACGGGGATCCTGGGAAATATCATCAACACACTGTATATTGTCATCATGACGCTGCTTGTGGCAACGCCCATCGGCGTGGGGGCTGCGATCTATCTGAATGAGTATGCGAAGCCGGGGCGTCTGGTGAGTGCCATTGAGTTCACCACGGAGACCCTGTCCGGCATTCCTTCCATCATCTTCGGCCTCTTCGGTATGACCTTCTTCGGACAAACGCTGGGGCTGGGTTATTC
>JAJQCL010000030.1 GCA_021202715.1 Lachnospiraceae bacterium | reverse complement strand
AGCTCCGCCAGCACCTCGCCCTTCCGGACAAACTGTCCTCTCTTACGATGCAGGATGATCCCCGCCCCGTAGTCAAGCGTATCTTCCTTGCGGCTTCGTCCGGCGCCGAGAAGCATGGAGGCGATGCCGATTCCTTCCGTGTCCATGCGGGCGATATATCCATCTGCCCCGGCAAGCACTTCATGCCGTACCGGCGAGATCGTCAGCCGCTCCGGTTCGAAGATACACCGTTCATCGCCGCCCTGTGCATGGACCATGTCAGCCAGCTTACGGAGTGCCTGCCCGGAACGCACCGCTTTCTCCGCCCGTCCCCGGGCCTCGTCCTCCGCCGCACAGCCGCCAAGAACCAGCATCCGGGATGCCAGTGTCAGACAGACTTCCGTCAAATCCTCCGGTCCCCGGCCATGAAGCACCTCCACGGCCTCCCGCACCTCCAGCGCATTACCGATGGCATGTCCCAGAGGGATATCCATATTGGTAATGAAGGCTTCCGTCCGGCGACCGGCCGCCCGGCCGATGCGCACCATCTGTTCCGCCAGCTTCCGCGCCTCCTCCGGCGTCTTCATGAAGGCCCCGCTTCCTGTCTTTACATCCAGCAGGATCGCATCGCTCCCGGCGGCCAGCTTTTTGCTCATGATCGAAGAGGCGATGAGCGGCACACAGTCGATCGTCGCCGTCACATCCCGCAGTGCGTAGAGCTTCTTGTCCGCGGGAACCATATTTCCGGTCTGCCCCACGACCGCCAGACCACATTCACGCACTACCCGGAAGAAATCCTCCCCGGACAGGGAAGTGGTCAGCCCCGGGATCGATTCCAGCTTGTCGAGCGTCCCGCCCGTGTGGCCCAGGCCGCGGCCGGACATCTTCGCCACCCGGCCCCCACAGGCTGCCACGATGGGCGCCAGAACCATCGTTGTCTTATCTCCCACGCCGCCGGTGCTGTGCTTATCCACCTTGACACCGGGAATCGCCGACAGATCCATCCGGTCACCGGAATACTCCATTTCCAGCGTCAGATCCACCGTCTCCGTCTCGGTCATTCCCCGGAAACAGATCGCCATGAGCATGGCCGACATCTGGTAGTCCGGGATTGTGCCATCCACAAAACCGGATACCATGAAATGCAGCTCCTCCCGGGACAGCGCCCCGCCGCGTTTCTTCTTCTCGATCAGATCATACATCCTCATGCAGCAGCACCTCCCGCAATGTGAAGGATCCCGTCAGGAGCTCCTCCAGAGTGTGAACCCGTATCTCTCCGTCCGCTTTCCCGAGAATTACCCGGAAATCCGGTCCGCAGAACTCCGTCAGCGCCTGACGGCACACGCCGCAGGGATAAGAGAAATCCTTCCGATCTCCGTCCGTGCCGCCCACCACGGCGATGGCCTGAAAATCATGCACTCCCTCGCTGACCGCCTTGAACAGAGCCGTCCGCTCCGCACAGTTGGTCACCGAAAACGAGGAATTCTCAATGTTGCAGCCTGTATACACACGGCCATCCGCTGTCAGCAAGGCCGCTCCCACCCGAAAATGCGAGTAGGGCGAATACGAATATTGCATGGCCTCTGTGGCCCGATCGATCAGTTCCTGATCTGTCATGTTCCCTCTCCTTCTTCCTCACTCAGATCACTGAATCCATCCGTGCAGACATCCTGCATTTTCCGGACAAAATCAGTCCAGGCCCTCTGCCTTCGCCAGCTTCACCAGACGGCTGGTGCCAAGCCGGGACGCGCCCAGCGCCACAAAGCGCTCCGCATCGTCAAAGGAGGAAATCCCCCCGGCCGCCTTGATCTTCACGCCAGGCCCCACATGGGCGGCGAACAGCTCCACATCCTCAAAGGTCGCTCCGGCCGTGGAGAAACCCGTCGAGGTCTTGATATAATCTGCCCCGGCCGCCGTCACTGCCTCACACATGCGGATCTTCTCCTCCCGACTCAGCAGGCAGGTCTCGACGATGACCTTCAGCACATGGTCACCGCAGATATTTTTCAGCTGCCGGATCTCGTCTTCCACCAGGTCATAGCGGCCGTCCTTCACCCAGCCGATGTTGATGACCATATCGATCTCATCGGCGCCCTGCTCCAGCGCCGTCTTCGTCTCGCAGGCCTTGGCCGCCGTCACCGAATAGCCATTGGGAAAGCCGATGACCGTACACACCCGCATCCGGTTCCCCACATACTGCTTCGCCTGCTCCACATAGGACGGCGGAATGCATACCGAGGCGGTACCGTACTGTATGGCATCGTCACAGATCCTCCGGATCTCCTCCCAGGTCGCGCCCTGCGCCAGCAGCGTATGATCCACACATTTTAAAATATCCTGTTTCTTCATCCTTTTATTCCTCCTCTTCGGTCGTCTCTTCGCTTGTCTCTGTCTCCTCTTCTCCCGTCAGACAGTATTCTTCAAAGATCGTTTTGCTCTTCTCCACGACATAACCGCTGCCGCCGATGTCCTTCACATCCTCCACCATCGTCACCACGAGCAGGGAATCCTCTTCGGACAGCTCCGTCGTATAAGCGGCGAACCATCCCAGCTCCGTTCCGCTGGTATCGCTCTGCGAAGACTTGATCTCCGCCGTGCCGGTCTTTCCGGCCAGCGCCAGCCCGTCGATCTGTGCCTTATGTCCGGTACCATTCGAATCCTCCACGACCTGCGTCAGCGCCTCATTGATAAATTCACAGGCCTCCTCGCTGAAAACGCCCTCCTTCCACACCGTGGTCTCCGTCTCGTCCGTCTTTTCCAGGCTCGGCGTCAGGATATCTCCCTGATTCAGGAAGGAGCTGTAGATCATCGCCAGATGCAGGATATTGATCTGAATCTCCCCCTGCCCGTAGCCGCTGTCCGCCAGCTGGATATCGGAAGTGATCTCCCCGTCATTATCATACGTGGACACCGTCATTTTGATGTCGAACGGCAGCTCTTCACCGAATCCCAGACTGTCCCAGGCACTCGTCAACGCCTCCTGTCCGATCGTCATGGCAGCCCGGGCGAAGAACACATTGTCCGAGAGAACCAGGGCGTTCTGCACAGTCGCCGGATCGGCGGCATGAAGCGTCGTCACACTGTAGGAGCCCCAGCTGTCGTCATACTGCCAGCTGTCTCCCTCACAGCCATAGTCGGTCTCCGCATCCAGCGCCCCGGTCGTCAGACCGATGGCCGCCGTCACGGTCTTAAAGGTCGACCCCGGCGTCCAGACCGAGCGGAAACGGTTCACCAGCGGCGTCGCCTCATCGTCATTCCACGCATCCCACTGATCCTGAGACAGCCCCAGGATAAACGTATTTGTATCATAGGAAGGAGTGCTGAGAAGAGCCAGCACCTCGCCGGTATAGGGATTCATCGCCACCGTAGCGCTTTCATCGTCCTGATACTGCTCATAGAGCAACTCCTGAAGGTCTGCATCGATGGTGACCGTGATGTCCTCGCCATCCTTCGCATTGGAAATCGCCAGAATCTTCTTCGTGTCGCCGTTCTCCGAAACGATACGGATCTTCCGCCCCGGCGTACCGCGCAGCCGTTCCTCATAAAGACTCTCCAGGCCGGTCTTCCCAATCAGACTGGTCGAGGTGTAGACATTCTCCGTGTCCTCGTCCAATTCTTCGGCTGTGATGCTCTGTACATATCCGACCAGGTGAGCCGCCGCCTCTCCCAGCGGGTAAGTGCGCACCTCCGTATCCGTGATCTTCACACCAGCGATGGCCAGAAGCGCCTCATCGCGTTCCTGTTTCTCCTTCGTCTCCTCCGAGAGGTCGTCGGTCATCTGCTCCTGCTCCGTCAGCTTCTCCACGGTTGCGACAGGCACAAAGCTGTCGTCTGTGACCCAGGAGGCCGAGAGCTTATTTTCAATGGTCTCTTCCGAAATCCCCAGGACGTCCGCCAGCTGCGCCACCGAATCGTCATCCATCTTGCCGGGCAGCAGCCCTACCGAAGAGGCCGATCCCGTCACCGCCAGGAGCTCGCCGTCCCGGTCGTAGATGCTTCCCCGGGCCGCCGACTCGGTCGAGACCTTCACGCTGTCGGTGGACGTCAGATCCGGAAAGATCATGCTGTCCGACCAGACCACCTTCCACTCCGCATTCTCCTGCACAAAGGTCGTCGTATTGTCATAGCTCAGAGATCCGGCCACCGTGTTCATCGTTACCGTATAGGAAACCGAGGTTCCCGCCGCGTCGCTCTCCGTGCTCTTCTCCGATGACTCTTCGGTCTCCTCCGTCACCGAGGCCACCTCCACCGTGATCTCCGCGGCGCCAATGCCCTCATAAATATTCTGGTTGCGCGTCACAAAGTCTTCCTCGCTCACCGTCTCCTGACTGTCCGCATCCAGCATCTCATACATTCCTGTGTAATCCGCCGCCTCGATCAGCGCAAAATACGAAGTCAGCGCGCCGGCCGGCGAATCCGCGAAGATTTCAGCCTCCGTGCTCTCCGCGGTGCCGGACTCCTTTGTCCCGGATTCCGTTCCGTTTCCCCGCAGGAGCACGGCCGCCGCCACGACAACGCCCGCCAGAAGCACCACCAGCACCACCAGAAGAGCGATCTTCCAGGTCTGGTTCTGCCTGCGTCGGCCTACCCTTCCGTAGCTTTTCCTCCTTCTTCCCATTGTATATCCTTTCTGATCAATTCTGTCAGTCTCACGCTTTTCAGACTTTCATCGCCCGCCTCAGAGTGCCAGTTCCCGGAGGACAGCCTCCGCCTCCTCACGATCTGAGAAATGCGTCTTAACGCCGCACACTTCCTGATAGTCCTCATGCCCCTTGCCGATGATCGCAATCACATCGCCCGGCTGCGCCTGTTCGATGCTGTAGCGGATTGCCTCCCGCCGGTCCGGGATATCGACAAACGCGCCGCCGGTCGGGTCAAGACCAATATGAATATCGGCAATGATGTCCTCCACCTTCTCAAAGCGGGAATTGTCCGCGGTCACGATCGAGAGATCCGCCATCTCTCCGGCAACCTCCCCCATCTCATAGCGGCGGTGCGGATCGCGGTTGCCGCCGCAGCCAAAGACCACGACCAGTCTCTTCGGATTATAATCCCGCAGCGTTTCCAGAAGGCTTCGGGTGCTGACGCCGTTATGCGCATAGTCCACGATCACCGAGAAACGATCCGAAGCGTAGACCAGTTCCATCCGCCCGTTGACGCGAATCGATTTCAACGCAGACAGGATCGCTTCCTGAGAAATCCCCAGAGTCAGCGCCGCGCCGAGGGCTCCGAGCGCGTTATAGACGCTGAACAGCCCCGGGATGCCCACTTCCACCGGGAAGGAGCCGTATTTTCCGCTCAGCATGAAGCTCACGCCCATGAAGCTGCCGTTCTGCAGATGCCGGATCTCCGTCGCCCGGAAATCGTCCTCTTCCTTCTGTCCGAAGGTGCGGATCGCACAGGTGTGTCCCGCAAGAAGCGCCTCGCAGTTAGGATCATCCCGGTTGACGATACCGATCTCACAGCGCTTGAACAACTCACCCTTCCAGGCCCGATACTCTTCAAAGGAGCTGTGCTCGCCGGGTCCGATGTGATCCGGCGTGATATTCGTGAAAATGCCGATGTCAAAATGAATCCCCGCCACGCGGTCCATCATCAGCCCCTGAGAAGAAACCTCCATGATCATGTACTCGCAGCCGGCCTCCACCATCCGGTGAAAATACTGCTGCAGCTCATAGGACTCCGGTGTGGTATTGTTGGTCGTAAAATGCTCCCCGGCGATCACCGCACCATTGGTGCCCACAAGGCCTACCTTCTTCCCGGCCGCCTCCAGGATCGCCTTCAGCATGTAGGTGCTGGTCGTCTTCCCTTTGGTGCCGGTCAGGCCGATCGTCGTCATCTTCCGGGTCGGATGATCGAAATATGCCGCCGACAGTTCGGCCAGCGCGCGTCTGGCCGAGGGCACCCGCACCACCGTGATGTCCGCCTCCACAGGCACCTCGCGCTCGATCACGACCGCCGCCGCGCCCCGCGCCGCCACATCCGGGATAAAATCATGGGAATCGATCTTTGTACCGCAGATACAGACAAAGGCATCCCCCCTGCACTCCTTCCGGGAGTCATATATGATATCTCCCACCGGCACATCCAGACTTCCCTTCACCAGTTCATAGTCCATGCCGTCCAACAGCTCTCTCAGCGTCTTCATCTCTCCGATCAACCTCGCTTCCTTCTATACAGTCTGCTCACTCTCTGCCGCTGCGCATGGCGCCGACAGAACCTCGCCTTTTTCTCAAAATCTCACAAAGTCAATGTCATTATAATCAAAGCCCACTGGGAAATCAATCCTTCCACGGAAGTTTCCCGGAAAGCAAAGAGCCTCAGCTCCGCGTTCTCCGCGGCCTCTGAGGCTCTTGAGATGGAAACGACAGGACTCGAACCTGCGACCCTCTACACGTCAAGCAGATGCTCTCCCAGCTGAGCTACATTTCCATGCAACGGAAAAGATTATAGCACAAACCGGGAAATTCGTAAAGCACTTTTTTTCAATTCTTTTGAGTAGCCTCGGGCCGGATTACTTCTTCCGATAAAAATCCCGCTTGTCGATCTCCGGCTGCCGGATCCTGCTGGCCTCGATCCCTTCTACCGATGCTTCATACAGGAATTTTTTGATTTTCTGGCCCTTTCCAGATTCATAATAATCAACCAGCATATTCAGGAATTCTTTCTGCCTTTCGACCGGAATATGGATCAGGCCCTTCCCGTTCTGGATCAGGATCTGATTTGCTGCCAGCTGGGCTGTCCTCTTATTCCCATCAAAGAAAAGCTGTGATCTCATAACATAAAGCATAACATCCATTGCTTTCTCTGTCCAGGACAGGGAAGATTCCATGATTTCCCGGATCTTCGCCTCGGCTGCTTCATAATCCGGTATTTCCGGGATCCAGTCTGTCCCCGTAATACGGACCGATGCGGTACGAACCCGGCCCGCATCATAGACAATTCCTGCTCCCACTTCACTGTTCAGCTGCCGGATATACCTGAGATCCATCGGATAATCTATCGTGTCCAACAAAAACTGCCACGCATGCTTCAGATTGTTTACCTTTACGATGTCCTCAACCGATAATCCGGCAACATTCCGACCTTCATAGATCTGCTGCGTTTCCGGGAAGGTAACAGCGATCCCTTCCAGCTTTGATTCACTGTAAATACTATCTACGATATTCCTCTTTGCCAGAAGAATGTTGTCTTCTCTTTTCATGAAGAACTTATCTTTCATACGATCCTCTCTTTTCATATACGCTATTGCCGTGTCCGACTCGGACACAAATCTGATTTCCGGTCTGTATATTTTTCTCTCTTACGCCTGCGAAAGAAGACCAGGCCAGCGCCGAACTGTTTCAACACGATATCCGGTGATACAGATATATTGTAGCATATATTTCAACAACACAGGGGATAAGTTTTTCAAAATAATGCAAATAATTTCGATTTATATTCTTCTGCGATGTATTCCATTTTTTGTCTATGTCTGTGACCAGGCCACGATCGTCTGCTCCGCATCCAGCAGCTGCTCATAGGACTTCACATACAACGGCTCCAGTTTTTTTCGCACCTCATCCTGCGCTTCCCAGCACATGCGGGCCAGAGCGCTGGGGCTGAACTTTTCAGGCGGAAGACCGGCTCCCAGCGCTGCTTCACTGAGCATATGGTTGACATTGCAGCGGTCGATCGGACGGCCATTCCGCGTCACGATCACAGGGCCTGCATGGACAGACTGTTCTTCCGCATATTGGAGCAGCTCCCGGCCAAGACCGGCCGGAATCACCGTGGACTTCCCCTCCGCTCCTCTCACCTCGCCGGCCCGGCAGGCTTCCACCGTCAGGCGCGGCAGTTCACGAATATTGATTCCGATCTGACCAAAGATCTTCACGAGAAGATAGGCCCTTTTTGTACCGAAAGCGCGAAGATACATCAGCAGCTGCAAATACTCCATCCGGGTGGGAGTCGGCTGCGACTGTGTCCTGTCGACCGAATTATGGTGC
>JAJQCL010000153.1 GCA_021202715.1 Lachnospiraceae bacterium | reverse complement strand
AACTTCCGACGATATTGACGCCTACGACCTGATTATGAAGAATAAGGAACTTCTGTTGGACAGAGACCCGAAGCGTTCCCCCGTTCGCTTTGTCTTTTCCCACTCTGCTCTGCGGGAAGGCTGGGATAACCCCAATGTGTTCCAAATCTGTACGCTGAAGCAGAGTGGCAGCGATGTCCGTAAGCGTCAGGAGGTGGGGCGTGGCCTGCGCCTCTGCGTCAATCAGGACGGCGAACGCATGGACACCAACGTGCTGGGGAATGACGTGCATAACATCAACGTCCTGACCGTCATTGCCAGTGAGAGCTATGATTCCTTTGCCAAGGGCTTGCAGACGGAATTGGCCGACGCCGTGGCAGACCGGCCCCGTGCTGTCACCGCCGACCTGTTTGTGGGTAAGGCCATTAAGGACGAGAACGGCAACGAGCAAATCATTGACCGTGATACGGCTCAGGCCATCTATTTTGATATGGTTGTCAACGGCTATGTAGACAGGAAAGGTACCCTCACCGATAAGTATTATGCAGACAAGGCAAATAACGAGATTAAGGTGGCCGAGGAAGTAGCTGACAGCGCTGCCTCTGTCATTGACATCGTGGATTCCGTGTATGACAGCCGGGCCATGCAGCCGGAGAACGCCCGCAGCAACAACGTGGAATTGAAGGTTGACCCGGACAAGCTGGCCATGCCGCAGTTTAAGGCTCTGTGGGAGCGCATCAACGGCAAGTCCGTCTATATCGTGGATTTTGATACGGACGAACTGGTGCAGAAAGCCATTGACACGCTGAACCGTAAGCTCCGGGTGTCCAAGATTTTCTTCAAGGTGGAAAGCGGCCAGATGGAGGAGATTAAGTCCAGAGAAGACCTTCTGAGCGGTGCCTCCTTCGTGAAGGAAAGCTCCTCTACACGGGACTCCCAGACAAAAATTTCCGCAAACCGTGGGGTCAAATATGACTTGGTGGGCAAGCTGGTGGAGGAAACCGGCCTGACCCGGAAAGATGTAATCGCTATCCTGGCGGGAATTGATAAAGTCGTGTTTAACCAGTTTAAGGACAACCCGGAAGAATTTATCATCAAAGCCGCTGCCCTCATCAACGATGAAAAGGCAACCGCCATCATTGAGCATATCACCTACGATATGCTGGATGACCATTACGGCACGGAAGTATTTACTGACCCCACCATCAAGGGCAAGGTGGGTGTCAACGCTATGAAGGCGAAACACCACCTGTACGACCACATCGTCTACGATTCCAGCAATGAGCAGAAGTTCGCCACGGAGTTGGACACCAATGATTCTGTCGCAGTCTATGTGAAGCTACCGGATGGGTTCTATATCTCCACGCCGGTGGGACACTATAACCCGGACTGGGCGATAGCGTTCAAGGAAGGAACTGTGAAGCATATCTACTTTGTGGCGGAGACGAAAGGCTCCATGCGATCCATGCAGCTGCGGGACATCGAAAAAGCCAAGATTCACTGTGCGCAGGAACATTTCAGAGCAATCAGTTCTGGCAGCGTAGTGTATGACGTGGTGGATAGCTATGATGCGCTGTTGAAATTGGTGACAAAATAAGGAAACATACGTCCACTCATAAAAGAGGCACATGCTTATGGAGACACAATTGCGGAGAAAATATGCTTAACACAAAACGAAGGTGACGAACTATATGATGAAAATCTTTGGCTGTTTTCCCGCACAGATGACTGCCAGAGAAGATATTCTGTCGGCTTTTTCTTGGACGCTGATGGTCATCTAAAACGTACTAATGAACCAGCGTTTTGCTTTTTCCCGACGAAGGAAGTCACCAATCTTAACTTCGTTTTGCACGCACCGTTTCTTCTCACTGATAGTCGTGAGGGCATCCGTGCAGGAGTAGAACACAACGATACTATGATTGGATACCTCGCTAACCTTGCAGCAGACTCCTTTGAGTACTTGCGAGACATTGGTAATAAAGCGTCCATTCGCCTAATTGATGACAATATCGTAACAATTATTCCTGTAAATCCTGACAGTTTTAGTGATCCGACAGATAAAAGGAAGGTCTCCTTTCTGCCTTTTTATCAAGCGATCAAGGAAAAATTTGCGCAGGCAGAATTGCTGCCTTCAACAGAAGGATATGTATCCTCAAGGGACGCATATTGGGCGTCTGTGTCTCAGCTACCACTTTTGTTCACAAATAAACAACTGGGGAATATTACTGAAAATGAAAATGCACATTGGGTGTTTTCAACTTTAGGGCGGGATGAAGTCCAACGAAATAATCCTCCTCTCTTTTCATATGTTGATTCTCTGGTTCGCACAAATATCAGTGAAGACGTTATTATTGGTGGTCGTTCCAGAGATTTCGTTTATATACGTAGCCGTGGCATTAGACAGCCTCTTGAAAGCATTAAAGGTATCAGCGCAGAGTTTATTGAAAATCAAACTATTGAATGGCTACACAGATTTTACAAGTGGCTGTCTGAAACTAAGCACAGGAAAGAGATTTGCCGAACTAAACCAGTATTTTTAGATCAGAATGGCAAGGCTGTCGCCGCATTTGATAGTAATGACCAGCTAATTTTGTTTTTGCCAATAAATGACATTAGCGGATATCTGTAATTGAGGAGGATCATTTAATCTACATACCAAAGGAGAACTATAAGGCATGCACCCATCATGATGGAGCTTGCGGAAAACGGAATGGACTGTTTCCTGCTGGAGATGCCGTACAATCTGGCGATCTTCGGAATGAACCGGGCAGATGATATTCTGTCTGCGTACTCGTATGAGAGCTGGTACATCTCCGGCCATTCTCTGGGCGGGGCAATGGCTGCATCCTATACCGCAGGTCATACGGAGGATTTGAACGGCGTGGTTCTTCTGGCAGCATATGCCACGAAGTCACTGGACGATCTTCCTGTGCTGGCGATCTACGGCAACGAGGACGGCGTTCTGAGCATTGAGAAACTGGAGACCGGACGGCAGTATGCCGAGGACTACACGGAGATCTGCATCGACGGCGGCAATCACGCCGGGTTCGGCTGCTATGGTGTACAAAGCGGAGACGGCGTCGCAAGCATCACGCAGGAAGAACAGTGGACGCAGACTGTAGAAACAATTTTGGATTGGATGAATGGGAAGAAATCCAGTACATAAAATTTGGAGAATATCTCTTTGATTTTATTGATTTCCAAATCCCGAATTACCGGTCAGCATTTGTATTCCGTTTCAGCTTTTTCAGCAGATTCTTCCTCGGCTCCGTTCCTGTTGGTATATTCCGCAGTCCGGGCCAATGCCGCTGAAACATCAGGATCGTCATGACCAGCACAAGAAGTCCCGCTTCATTTCCATAGAAACAGAACGCCGGGATGAGAAAGGCGGCCGGGATCAAAACAGCCCCGATCGGCAAATAGTGACTGATCAGAACGCCCAGCAATCCAACGATGCAGGCAAGAAGCCCATAGCCAAAGGAAATACTGACCAACGCAGCACAGGTACAGGATACTCCCTTACCGCCTTTGAACCGATGCCAGACTGGAAAATTATGTCCGAGAATGGCTCCCAGACCCGCATAGGCCGCTGCCTTCACGCCAAGACGGGGGAAGAAAACCCACTTGCATAGCAGGCAGGGAAGGAAAGTCTTCAGCAAATCTCCGGCCAATACCCAGGCGCCATACTTTACACCATATTGACTGACAACATTTGCCATTCCCGGGTTCCCGGTTCCCCTGTTAAAAATACTGTCCCCGAAAACCCCGCAGGAAACAACTTCTGCCGTCAGAAAATTCCCACATACATATCCGATCAGTGCACATATCAACCTAGTCATTTCGTATTCCTGTCCTCCCCTCAGCAGAAAAAACTGTCATATTTTTCCGCCGGAAACAATCACACGTATCGTAACCACCGCCATCATAGCCATAATAAGAAGCAGAGGGATCATTCCATCCACATATCCTTTTAAACGATCCAGATTATAATACAGAAGATAACAAATCAGGCTGACAATCGCGGCAATGATGATCTCTGCGAGAAGCAGAACTGTCATTATCTTCGTAAAAGGTCCCATCCCGTGCAGAGCATTCAGCTCCAAAAACATCAGGACGGCCCAGCCGACAATCAGGAACAATTCCGTCGTCACCTGACGCTTCAGCAGCACAGATGTCCCAGCCAGTAAAATAATATAGGCAACAACACCGCCAATCAAAACGCTCGTCCCAGAAAGCAGCTTCATCTGATTCTCAACGGCCCCACTGCCACTCCCAATCTGCCAGACCGCTGCCACACCAAGCAACAACGCCGGAATCAGCAGCCATCCGCTTTTCATTCCTTTTACCGGCGCTGTCGGTTTAAATGCCAGCAGCCACCATGCCAGATAAAAGACACAGCAAAGGATCATCAAAAGATTACCTGTCAACATTTTTCTGGTCGGAACATCAAAATCTGTAAACATATCTTCCTCCTCAAAATTATCAATCATTGTAGTCCTTATGCACACCCTTGTCAATCAGCCCACCCCCGAAAATATTTTTACAATAAAAAGAAATGGCCCGTGACTGTCGAAAGAGTATTCCGACAATCGCAAGACCATCCTTCCATCTCCGCTGTTTTCTGTCTGAAAGGCGAAAAGCCTTACCCCTCCGCTTCCTTCAGCATCTTCAACTTCCGCAGATACCCAATAGCATCTGCACATCCCTTATAATAAACGTTCATCATCTCAACATCAGCCCGCTCATCTTTTCTGTGCAGGATTTCGATCAGCGCCGCACACTCCTCGTTTGTCAGGCTGTGCAGATTATCGTATTCGAGCATCTCCCTCACCTTCGGATATTTTTCGTAAATCTCCTTCTGCTTCCCGGAAAGTTCTTTCATACGGAGATCATCTCTGTCTTCTAGGCTGGCATGGTTCAGGTACTCAAAGAATTCGGCGCTGTTGCTGTCAAGAAATGTTTTGAAATCCGGTTTTTTCATCGCGGCATCTCCTCTGTATTTTTTCTGGTTCCGATGCGATCTCTTACATCAACAGGAACCGGGGCTGCCTTGATTTTACTATGACGCATCTATGCCGTCAATTTTGTCGCGTGCCTCTGAATGTCTGTGCGATCAAACACCTTCCTCTTCACCGATAATAATCGAATAAATTCTGCTGCTCATATTCCTGCATCCGGGTGAGCGCAGCCGGGACTTTCTGCAGGAAGGATTCTGTAAGCTCCTGCCTGCAGATCCAGGGTTCAACATCCTCACTTCCCAAGATCAACGGCATCCGCTCGTGGACCGGAGCTACCGAAGGATTCGCCTGCGTCGTCAGAATAACAAACCGGCTTTCCTCCTGGTAAAGATCGAAGAATCCTGCCATATAAAGAAGACCCGCATCCTTCTTGCTGAATGTCACTCGGTTCTTCTCCGCATCCCATTCATAAAAGTGAACCGCCGGAATGACACAGCGGCGATAGAGGACGCTCTCGCTGAAGGTTCTCTTCTGCAGCGCGGTCTCCGCACGGGCATTGATGAAAAGACCCTTTCCGCGTAGCTGAGGGAAGCCCCACTTCATTTCCTGCAGGGATAGTTCGTGCCGTTCCTGCGCAATGACCGGCGCACACTGGCCGGGGCATACGTCATGGTGAGGAACTCTCATAACCGACTGGTAAGAATGTGCCACCGGGATATTCATCAAATCCAACATGGAATTGTCAATATAATATCTGCTGCACATATGCGCCCTCCCACTTATTTCTTCACCACCATATACTACCATATCCGAAAATATTTTTACAGAAAAACAGCCTGCAGCCGCCGGAACGGGATCATTCCCTCCGACAGCTGCAGATTTATTTTCTCTAACGGCTTGGTTCTTTCTTCTCCGGCGTTTCTCCGGCACGATCAATCTCCAGAATACTCTCAATCGTCTTCCGGGCAATGAGCAACTCCTGCATTTCCTTCCGGGCGATTCGATACTCTGCATAGGCTTTCTTCTTCCCGGCCAGCACCTGCGCGTACTCCTGATTCAATTCCCTGATGGTTGGAATCTTACCACCTCTTCCCTTCCCTGTTTCCGAATTTCCCCATCTGTTGAAGGCATCCTTTGCCGCCTTGTGCAGTGTGATCTCCTCCCGATGCTCTTCCAGAAATTTCTTACTGTACCCAGCCTTCCGATATGCTGTATAGACGTCTCGGGTTCTGGAATAATTGAAGATATGCTTTTTCAGAACGGCAATTTCTGCGAGCCGCTTCTCCGAGGCTTTAATGGAATCGGACAAACTGTTGAAATGAGCCGTTGCCACGTCCGCTTTCTCCGCCAGTTCCTCATAACTGCTGACATCATGTTCCTTGACAAAGCAGACTGCTTCTGAGGTTCATCGGTGTATTAAGCTAAGACAGCGGCAACATTCCGAACAAAACCAACCCGAGCAACACGAAGCAGACAACAAGGGCAATCGTAGAATTGCGCTCTGCTTTCTCCGCCATTTTCAGGTCGTATTCAGCCCGCTCTATGGGATTCATATCTTCGTACCGTTTTTTCATCCTTCCTCCTACTCTGTACCGTTCTCTGCAAGAAGCTCATCGACTGTAACACCAAGTTTGTCTGCTACCGCCTTGACTTTATCTATCCCCGGATTGATGTCGTCCCACCGTGAAATGCTACCTCTTGCGATACCCGTTTCCTCCTCTAGCAGATATACCGGCACGTTTTTCTTCTTCGCATATTGTGTTACATTCCGCTTCAAGGACATCCTATTCACCTCCTATCTATGTTTGGCTCTGAAAAAAACGCAAAATCTTATTGACACTTCTCTGAATATATTCTATAATTTAGCTACCACACGAAACTATAGAGATTGTTCCAGACATTTTGTTACAGTGCTATAATTTTGCATTTCTTTCAGAACCTATGCTTTTATTATACGCATTATATTCAGAATGTCAAGCATTATTTTTGTATTTTTTTCAGAGGTAAGGTGACGTTATGAAAGAGCGAGTAAAAGCACTATGCAAAGAAAAGGGCGTATCAATGAATCTTGCGGAATCAGAGATGGGGCTTGCGAGAGGTTACATATCCAAACTTGATAAAGCTAACCCAAATCTGAAAACATTGCAAAAAATAGCAGACTATTTTGGCGTAACAGCGGATTACCTGATGAATGGCGAAGAATCCAAAGAACAACCTGAGCTTACTGCCCGTGATGAACGCGACATTGCAAAAGATATGGAATCCCTCGTCAGTAAACTGCGTGACAAAGAATCCGGCCCCGCAAGTTTTAACGGGCAAGACATACCAGAAGAAGATATAGACCTTTTGGCCGGGCAAATGGAACTAATGCTTCGCCGCCTGAAAGTTATCAATAAGGAGAAGTACAACCCGAACAAGAACAAAAAGGGGTGAGGTTCTTGACGCGAGACGTAAGAAAGATAGCGGCACGATACCAACGAATCTATGAAACCCGCGACCCGTTTGTGATTGCGCATTACCTACATATCGAACTGATTGAAGGAGATTTAGGCTCACGGGAAGGATGCTACATGTACCTCAAAAAGCATAAGTGCATCTTCCTGAACGAAAATCTGGAAGAACACGAACGATATTTCGTAATGGCGCACGAACTGGGACACGCAATCATGCACCCAAAAATGAACTGCTATTTCATCCGGAATAAGACCTTGCTTCTCACGTCAAGGGTTGAAAGGGAAGCCAATAAGTTTGCTGTGGAGCTTCTTATTGGAAATGATTTCCTGCACGAAAACAAAGACCTCACAGTTGACCAGTTGGCAAGGCTGACCGGGTACTGCAAGGACTTTATAGAACTGAGGCTAGAGGAATAGCATGAGTTTTGACGTTTGATATACAGATCAAAGTGGGAGGATATTTGATATGGCAAAGAAATGCACCGTATACATTGATGAATCTGGAGATTTGGGCGCGGGAAGAGGAACCAGGTGGTTTGTTCTGATTGCTGTAATAGTAGATTCAGACGAAGAACGTGCTATCCGCCAAACCATATCCGCTTTGCGCTCTAAACTAAACGTACACTCGCG
>JAJQCL010000079.1:6653-8067 GCA_021202715.1 Lachnospiraceae bacterium | reverse complement strand
TCCTCCACGCTGGCGGCGCATGGAGGTGGGTGCTCGCGGACTTCCGTGAAATATAATACCCCGGCCGCGAATCAGAAGATCGTGATCAAAAACAATACGATCACGCTGAGCGGTTCGGATCCCTGGGCGGATTATGAAAGTGTGGGGATCATTGTCCAGGGTTTTACGCTGAGCAAAAAGACCGGACATGGCAACAGCGTCGGGGATAAGATTCCCAAAGGGAATTATTACGTCAGCGGCGTGACGATCTCCGGGAATACGATCAAAACAAAATATGTGGGGATCCGTCTGGTCGATGCGAAGAAAGTTTCGATCAAGAGTAATACGATTACCTACACAGGATCCAGCGGACAGGAGAAATATTACGGGATCCAGCTTCGTGAGAAGAGTACCTGCACGTCGATCAGCAGCAATAAGATCAGCGGCAGCTTCATCCACGGCATCTATCTGAACGGCAGCTCGAAAGCGACGAAGATCGAGAAGAACACCATTACCTCCCCGAAAAAGGACGGCATACGGATCGAGGATTCCTCCAGCGTGACGAGCGTGCTCAGCAATAAGATCAAGAAGCCGGGCGAATTCGGCATTCAGGTACAGCTGAAGGGCTCCGTCAAAAAGATCCAGAAGAACACCATCACCTCGCCCGGAAAGAAAGCCGGGATACGGGTCGCTTCCGGTTCCTCAAAAGTGAGCGGGAATACGATCAAATAGGCGGAGCGGATCCCGCAGCATCATTGAATATGATCCGGAAATGCAGCGGACGACAGAGACAGAGTATGTCAAAGTCGTCCGCTGTTCTTTTTTATGCGCAGGGCTGCGCAATGAGTTTTCCGGCTGACGCCGAACGCAGCCCGCGCAGGCGAGTAAGAGGCGATAAGTCGCCTCCTACTCGATCGCACTCTTATCATGCGTACTCTACGATTCCTCTGTGGAATCAAAACACTCGTTTTCGTAAATTGAATTGAGCTTTTTCATCCAATATAATCGTAAATATGAAAATTTGAGAAACATATTTTCATGATCAGGAGGGAGGAGAGGAACCGGAGTTTTGCAGTACAGAACCAGAACATTGATCTTATTTTTACAAGGAGGAGAAAAGATTGAAAGTCATTAAATATCTTGATGAGCATCTCGAAGAATTGCTCATGGTCTTTTTTCTGGGCGTTATCAGTATTCTGATCATGCTCCAGGTCATCATGAGGTACTTCTTCCATCACGCTTTGCCCTGGCCGGAGGAGGCCTGTCGTTATCTGTTTGTCTATTCGTCCATGCTGAGTGTTTCCTACTGCATGGCAAAGGATAAGAACTTTGTGGTGGAATTCATCTATGACATGTTTCCCAAATACAGAAGGAATAAAAACATTTACCAAGAAATAAGGTGAATAAAGGGTATTGTATTTAAAATTACGTTTGT
>JAJQCL010000079.1:0-6643 GCA_021202715.1 Lachnospiraceae bacterium | reverse complement strand
AACTTTGTTGTGGAATACATATATGACATGTTTCCAAAAGTCCTGAAGGATATCATCCATGTCGCAGGAAATCTGGTGATGATCGGGATGTGTCTTTATATGTCGGTTGGATCGATTTCGCTCCTGCAGACGACAACGACGGTCAGCAGTGCGCTGGAGATTCCCATGACGTATATCTATGTCAGCCTGCCGATCTGTTTTACGCTGGCCGCGGTGCGCGGGGTAGAAAACATTGTCAAGCAATGTCTGTCGAAAGGAGGGAAATAACATGCTGGGACTTGTATTAGGCGTATTTTTTGTGCTGATGTTTCTGGGAATCCCCATCTGCGGCGCGATGATCGTAGGTGCTTTTGTTCCCTACTGGCTAGACGGCAGCTTTACGGCGAATATGAACGTTCTGCTCCGTTCGATTCTGAGCGCAACAGATTCCACTCCCACATTGGCTATTCCGCTGTTCATGCTGTCCGGAGCCATCATGGCCAATGGCGGCATCTCAGAAAAGCTGTTTGATATCTTCGCCGTCTTTATCGGGAAGATGAGAGCCGGGATGCCCTGTGACGTCGTGGTCACCTGCCTTTTCTTCGGAGCAATTTCCGGTTCAGGCGCGGCGACCTGTGCGGCGGTTGGCGCCATGTGTATTCCCGTTCTTCTCGATCTGGGATATGACAAGCTCTTTGCTGCTGCGATTGTCGCGACGGCCTCAGGGCTTGGAATCATTATTCCCCCCAGTACCCCTTTTATTATGTATGGTGTGCCGACCGGTACCTCTGTCGGAGATATGTTTAAAGCGGGAATCATTCCGGGAATCCTGATCGCTTTCTGCCTGATTCTTTACTGCATCCTCTATTGCACCAGACACGGGGAGGATCGGGAGAAGATCGATACCAAGGTCGACAATCTGCGTGCGCAGGGAATCTTCCATATTTTAAAGGAAGGCATCTGGGCTCTGCTGACGCCGGTCATTATCCTCGGAGGAATTTATTCCGGGATTGTTACGCCGACCGAGGCGGCCTGTGTCTCCGTGTTTTATGCCCTGTTTGTCAGCCTCTTTATCTATAAGACGATGAAGTTCTCGGACCTGTTTACTTTTATGAAGAACGCAGTGTCAAGCTATGCGGGCATCTGCGTGATGCTGTGCTTCGCGGCAGCGTTCAGCCGTGTCATCACCCTGCTGAATGTACCGACGCTGGTGGCTAATTTCGTCGTGGAGAACTGCAGCAGTAGATTCGTCTTCCTGATGGCTGTGAATATTGCCATGCTGATCATGGGAATGTTCATGGATACCTCGGCGGCTTTGGTCATCCTGGCTCCCATCATGGTCAAATCAGCGGCTGTGTTCGGGATCAGTGCGGTTCAGTTCGGAATTATTCTGACGGTGGATCTGGCTCTCGGTATGGTGTCTCCGCCGGTTGGAATCAGCCTGTTTATCATTGCGCCGATGATTGGAGAAAAATCCAGCGCCATCACCAAAGCAGTCCTGGGGCCGATTTTCTTCTTCATTATCGCCCTGTTACTGATTACATTTATTCCGGCAATCAGTATGTGCCTGGTATAATCGTTATGCAAGAGTATCAGCAGTCACAGGGCTGCCTGATATAGAAAAATCTACAAAAAGGAGATGCAACATGAAGAAAACGAAAAAAGTCCTGACAGTTGTTCTGGCTCTGAGTCTTGTGCTGTCCATGGCTGCATGCGGCAGCAGTTCCAGCACCACGGAGACCACACAGGCAGACACGACCGCCGCGGAGACGACAGCGGCGGAAACCGAAGCGGGTGAGACCGAAGCGGCG
This sequence comes from Lachnospiraceae bacterium, assembly GCA_021202715.1. Lineage (GTDB taxonomy): Bacteria > Bacillota > Clostridia > Lachnospirales > Lachnospiraceae > UBA3305. Next base: position 4,853 of record JAJQCL010000079.1, on the reverse strand, counting down.
GAAAGCAATACGGAAGAAGAGACCCCGGCAGCGGATACTGCTGATACGTCCAATGAGGTGCCGACGCTGACAAGCACCGAGTCAATCAATATCATCTTCGCTCACAACTCCTCCGCAGACTGCGCAGCCGGTAAAGGAGCGCAGAAGTTTAAAGAGTGCATGGAAGAGTACTCGGACGGTCTGATCACGGTGGAGATCTATCCGGATGGCCAGCTTGGTTCGGTCGCGGAAAATGATCAGGCGATCAAAGAAGGTACGATTCAGATGATGGGCGGCACGACCGGCGGCATCGTGGGAACAGAGCTTGGTTATTTCGATCTTCCTTATCTGGTGAACAGCGTGGAAGAGTTCAACGAGATGTTTGCGGAGGGAACGGATCTGATGAACTACACAGAGCAGATTTATAACGACATGGGTCTGCAGATCATCAGCTTTGTCCCTGGCGCGACCGGAAACATTACCAGTAACGTGGAAATCACCTGCTATGAAGATTTCGCAGGTCTGAACATGAGAACGAACGGTTCCGCAACGATGAACCAGATCTTCACCGACTGGGGCTGCAACGTGACTCCGCTGGCTTTCTCTGAACTCTACATCGGACTGCAGCAGGGCCTGGTCGATGCACAGACCAACACCTTTGATACGGTCGTAACAAACGGACTGGACGAGGTGCAGAAATATGCGGTGATCTGCGATTACAATGTGAACGTCGCCGGTATGTACATGAATCTGGACTTCTACAACAATCTGCCGGATGATGTGAAGGAGCTGATCGCCTGGGTCTGCGAGAACGAAGTGGATCCTTATGTGGCTGAGCTTTCGATTCAGGCCGAGGAAGATGCGATCGCTGAGATGGAAGCGGAAGGGATCGTCTTCCATGAGCTGACCGATGAGGATAAGGCGAAAATGCGTGAAGCCAATACGGCGACCTATGACCTGGTTCGCGAAGACTGCGGAGATGAGGTCATGGATCTGATCGAAGCAGCGCAGGCAGAACTGAACTGATTCACGAGATGCTGAAAATGGGCTGTGCTTTCGAACGGAGGCACAGCCCGCACACTTTCCGTGCCAAGGACGCGCGGTGAATGATACGAGGAGGACAGCAATGACAGAAAAAAACCAGGCTCCCATGAAACCGGATCCTTTGTTTCTTCTTCCCATCGAGCCGGTAAAGCTCTTTGATGATTACTATTATGTCGGGAATAAGATGGTCGGATTCCATATCCTGAAAACCAGTGAGGGGCTTGTTCTCTTCGATGCAATGGATCTTACGGATGCAGATGAGAAATTCCTGATTCCGGGTCTGAAAAAACTGGGACTGGACGGCGAAAGGATCCTTTGCCTGTTTCTTACGCATGGTCATTTCGACCACTATCTGGGGGCCGAGCATGTGCGCCGGAGAACGGGCTGCGATGTTATGCTGAGCCGGGAAGATACGGCTTATATGCTCTGGTGCCATGAAAACCGGGGCGGGAATAAAGAACAGCTGGTTCCCCGGATCACAAAATATGTCGAGATCGGGGATGAGATTTCCCTGGGCGACCATACCGTGACGGTTCTGGACGGGGCAGGACATACCCCCGGCTGCCTGAATTATTCCTTTGAAGTGCATGACAGGGGAGAAACTCATCGCGTTATAATGATGGGAGGCTACGGAATCTTTGGACCGGGCTATTATCCGGAGGAGGACTACCCCTATGGCACCGCGTACGCAGTGGAGCAGGCGCTGAAATATGCCGCCAGCTGTGTACGGACCTGGGAGTACTGTAAGGAGAATCACTGCGATATTTATATCAATCCGCATCCCAATCTCTGCGATCTCCTTGAGCACGCAGCTGAAAATGCAGACCGCAAAGAGGGTGAGGCGAACGCTTTCGTCATTGGGCTTGAGAATGTTCGCACGTGGATTGAGGATCGTTATGATGCAGCAGTGAAACTTACGGATGAATTTACGGATATTCGGAAATCTGTCTAGAGCTCCGGCCGACCGTGCTGATCAAAATATGTGTTGAGGAATTCCCAGAAGCAGCGGGAGGCCTCATTCATGCGTGAAAGTCCCTTATGTGCGATCAGGACACGTCGGCGGTACACTTCGCTGCCGGAGAGAGGGAAGACCTGTAATTCCGGGGCAATTTGCAGGACAGATGGAATACACGCCTCTGGAAAGAGTGCGAAACCCAGTCCCTCGTCCGTCAGGCGCACCTTGGAATAGAAATCATTTGTGAGGTAGCCGATCCTCATATTTGTCAGAGGATGCTCGCCAAGCTCCCAGTTATGTTCGTTCCGGAAAATCGGATTATCATAGTAAGACGGTGTGGCGTTTTCTATGAGAGGATGTTGAGCAAGGTCGTTGAGACTGAGCTTCGTATCTGCGGGGAGACGTAGAAGCTTCGGTGAAAAAACGGCGCAGAAGCCCTCTTCGAACAGAACTCTGGATTCCGGGAAATATGCATTCAGGCGGTAGCTGCTGCTGCCGCTTCTTGCGGTTGTCAGAATAAAATCTGTCGAATTGGCGAGGTAATTCGATTCCAGCTGATCTATATCGGACAGATAAATATTGGCCAGTGGATTTTCCTTCGCAAATGCAGTAATGCATGGAGAAAGTATGTATGAGAAAGCATAGCACCGGATATTGATTGTTCCAAGGATTTTCTGAGACACACTTTTGAGAGCTGTCCTTCCGCCGTCCATCTGATGCAGAGCTTCCGACGCATAGGGATAAAACAGTTTCCCGTGTTCATTGAGCACCAGCTTGTGTCCGACACGGTCAAACAATTTAGCCCCCAGCTCTGATTCCAGAGAAGAGATCAGCTTGCTGATATGAGATTGTGATGTATTTAACTCCTGGGCGGTACTCGACATATGAAGTGTCTGAGCCAGATTGATAAAAGCCTGTATCTGTATAATTTCCATCGTACGGTGTGTCCCCTCTTCACGGTGCGTGCCTGACAGAATGGCCGCTTTCTTATGGCGTCTGGCAGGTTGTTTTTCAATAATACTTTACTCAGGAGATTATAAAAAGTCAAGAATCTTGTCAGCTGCCATTTCTACAGAAAGCCGACAGGATGATCTCCCGGATTCAAGAGAAAAGTGGCCGGGAGGAGCTCTGAGATTTTTTGGAAAAACGGTTGACAAAGTTCATGAATTGCGCTAGAATACGAAAAGCGCTGTGGAGCGCGGAACCGAGAGGTTTTGTGCGGGTGTAGTTCAATGGTAGAACACCAGCCTTCCAAGCTGGATACGTGGGTTCGATTCCCATCACCCGCTCTGGTATTTTCTGAGATAGCCGAGGAAGATATCACGGGAGTGTGACTCCCAATATGGTGGGTTTGGCGCAGTTGGTTAGCGCGCCAGATTGTGGCTCTGGAGGCCGTGGGTTCGAGTCCCACATCCCACCCTACTGGGCTATCGCCAAGCGGTAAGGCACAGGACTTTGACTCCTGCATTCGCTGGTTCGAATCCAGTTAGCCCAGCTTGGCGATCGGCCATCGGGGGCGATTAGCTCAGTCGGTAGAGCACTTGACTTTTAATCAAGTTGTCGGGGGTTCGAACCCCCCATCGCTCATTTCATTTCGAATCATCTATAAGGCAATTCCTGAAAGTGTGGGGCGTCTCGATGGAGGCGCTTTTTGTATTTGTTTATTCTCAAAAAAAGAGTATTTTTCATATTCAAAAGACGTTTTACAGACAAAAAAATGATATAGTACAAATAATTCGTGGGAGAGGATAAGCTGCTTGTTTTATCGCGTTAAAACAGAAAAATGTTTTCGCTGCGCTCCTTCGTTCGAGTGGGTCTGCATGGCGAATACAGCATGAACAGGAAGTGAAAGGATGAAGTTTTACAGTACCAATGAGATTTGCAAGCTGTGTGGTGTCAGTCGGAAGCAGCTCCGCTATTATGAGGAGCAGGGGATTCTGAGCACTGTGCCCCGTCAGGATGAGAACAATTACCGTTATTACACATATGAGCATATCTATGAGATCGTGGCGGCGAAGGGCCTGAAGAATATCGATATGTCTCTGGCCAAAATGAAGGATGTGATTTACGGAAAAGACATTGAGAGCATTCATCAATCTCTGCAGGAACAGCTCGGTGCGGCTCAGGAGAATCTGGAAATCAGTCTGGACCGTTATAAACAGAGCGTTCTCGTTTACAGTAAACTGGCAGAAGCGCTTTCACTTCTGAAGCTGCATCGGGTTCTGGGGGAAGAAGAGCGCCCGGAGACAGAAATCGTCAACTGTGAGGCTCGGGATGTCATTTCTCTGCCTTATGCCGCTACGTTTGAGGATGAAGAATATTATGATGTAGAGTATCTGGCCCGGATCCAGACTTTGGCTCAGGAGGTGGATACACTCTCCTTTGACGAGCTGATCTACATGACATACGGACATTTTGACAGTGAACAATGTTCCTTTAACGGGGAGATTCATGATTTTAAGATTGCAGTGCCGGTACTGGATCAACGAAAACCATGTCGTCACTATGATCGGATTCCGGCGTTTCGCGGGGTCTCGATCATACATATCGGGGATCCCAAGGAGGAACGCCTGTACCAGACCTACATGAAGCTGCTCCACTGGGCGCACGCACAGGGGTATGAACTGGAAAACTGGTCCGTGGAGGAATGGCTGATCAGTCCCATGATTACAAACAACAAGGACCTGTGGGTCATCCGCATCATGATTCCATTGAAAGAAAAATGAGAAGATTCTAAAGTTTCCCAGCCAAATGGCGCGGGAAACTTTTTTAAATTAAGTTGTACCCCAGGGACACCTTTGAAATGAAGGATAGAACGAAGTCTATTACGATGGAAGAGAGGGTAAAAGAGAGAGAGATCCTTTTTTTATAAAAG
>JAJQCL010000123.1 GCA_021202715.1 Lachnospiraceae bacterium | reverse complement strand
GACAAATCCGACCTCGAACTCATCCTCATGGGAGTGGAGGGGGTATTCCCAGGCGGGAAGAACGTCGTTATAACACAGATGCGTGATGATGACAAACGGCGGTGTCCGCAGGGGGTTGTCCTGTTCCGTTACAAAATCTTTGATCCACATAGTACCCTCTTCTTCTCGTTGCTGCTTGAGTGAACGGCAAAACCTTTAAACTTTTTCTCTAGTATAGAGCAAAATGACGACAAATACAAGAGAGAAATCTACGCTGCAAAACGCCCCGCAAAAGGATGGGGAGAAAAAAATATTTAAGGAGAAAATATTTATGGAAAGAAAATATCCGAATCTGTGTAAGCCGCTTCAGGTGGGCAATGTCCTGTTCCGCAACCGGATGTTTTCCGCGCCCATGGGCGGTACGGACATCACGAAGGACGGCTGCATTGGCCCGGCGTCGACGGCATTCTATGAGCTGCGCGGCAAGGGCGGCGCAGGCGCGGTGACGGTCAGCGAGTGTATGGTTCACCCGGAGACCGACGGCTCCCATGCCTATCATCTTGATCTGACGGTGGCGGGCTCCCTTGCGAGCTTCACCTACACGGCGGACGCGATCCGCCGCCACGGGGCGATCCCCAGTCTGGAACTGTCTCACTCCGGTCAGTTTGCCGGAACCTATATGACTGATAAGAACAAGAAGGCGACCATGCGCCAGTATGGCGTCAGCGCTTCCGTGCGTGCCGACGGTCTGCAGATTCATGAGCTGACGCAGGAGCTGATCGACGATATCGTGCGCGCCTACGGCGAAGTGGCCGGAAACGCGAAGAAGGCCGGTTTCGAGATGCTGATGATCCACGGCGGTCATGGCTGGCTCATCAACCAATTCCTTTCCCCGCTGTTCAATAAGCGCACCGACAAGTACGGCGGCTCGCTGGAGAACCGCACCCGTTTTGCCAAAGAGGTGCTGCCGAGCGTGCGCGCGGCGGTGGGACCCGGCTTCCCGCTGGAGTTCCGTATGAGCGGTTCTGAGTTCGTCGAGGGCGGATATGATCTGGACGAGGGCGTCCGCATCGCGAAGGAAATGGAGCCTTACGTGGACATCCTTCATGTGTCCGCCGGTACCTATCAGAAGACCTTCGGCAAGACGCATCCCTCCATGTTCGAGGAGCACGGACGCAACGTCTTCCTGGCGGAAGAGATCAAGAAGCATGTCAGCGTGCCTGTGGCAACGCTGGGCGGACTGAATGATCCGGCACAGATGGAAGAGATCCTGGCCTCCGGCAAGGCAGACATCATCTATATGGGCCGCGCTCTGCTGGCCGATCCCTATCTGCCCCGGAAGGTGGCGGAGAACCGCGATGCAGACATCAAGAAATGTCTGCGCTGCTTCACCTGCATGGCGGAGCGTGCGACGACCTCGACCCGCCGCTGCACCATCAACCCCGTGATCGGCCGCGAGCTGGACGGCACCGAGGTAACACCGGCTCCCGTGAAGAAGAAGGTGCTGGTCGTAGGCGCCGGCCCCGGAGGACTGGAGGCTGCCCTGACCGCCGCACAGCGCGGACACCAGGTCGTTCTCTGTGAAAAGGAGAACGAGGTGGGCGGCATCCTTAAGAGCGAGCGCGCCCTGCCCTTCAAATACGAGATGTATCAGCTGGGCGTGACACAGGAGAAGCTCTGCCGCGATGCCGGGGTGGAGATCCGCCTGGGCGTGAACGTGACGAAAGAGTACGCGGAGAACGAGCATGCCGACGCCATCATCATTGCTGTCGGTTCCGAGCCTCTGGTTCCGCCGATCCCAGGTTTGCATGGAGATAATGTTGTGATCGTGAATAACTACTACCTGGAGAAGGATCGTGTGGCTGACGACGTGGTCGTCTTCGGCGGCGGCCTGGCCGGCTGTGAGGCTGCCATTCATCTGGGCCAGGAGGGCAAGCGTGTCCACCTCGTGGAGATGCGCGACATGCTGGCGCCCGATGCTAACGTTCGCCATCGTCCTCTGCTGCTGGAGCAGATCGATCAATATGTGACCGTTCATACCGGCTATAAGGGACTGCGGGTCACCGAAGAGGGCATCGTCTGTGCCGACAAGGACGGTGTGGAGCATCTCGTCCCTGGCAAGACTGTCATCTGCGCCCTGGGTCAGCGGGCCCGCCGCAATGTTGCGGCCGAGCTCCTCGACTGTGCGCCGTATGCCATCCAGATCGGCGACTGCATCCGCGCGGCCACCATCACACAGGCTGTGTACCAGGGCTATCACGCGGCGCTGGATATCTGACCGGAATGATTTCCTGAATGAAAGGATAAAATATGCCTGCCATACCAGACTGTCTGTGCTGGATGGCAGGCTTGTTTTTTTGCACAGTGGCGTGTGGGGATGGAAGCCACAGGTGAATGAACCTCGGGTTTCATTGACTGGAGAGAAGATTGTGGGTATACTGTAAATAACTGACAGGATTATGTATCGCAGAATAACAGGAGGAGCCATGATACACTGAATAATGGTTTTGCTGGGCATCGGTTTCTGTGTGGCGGCAGCGTGGAGGCTGTCCGGGATGGAAGAAAGGTGTTATCGGCGTTTCCTCTGCTTTCTGGGGGTGGCTTTGCTAGTCTCTGAGATCTGGAAGCAGTGGGTTTTGACATACCGGGTTTACGATGGTCACTACAACGTGTGGTATTTTCCGTTTCAGCTCTGCAGCCTGCCTCTGTATCTGTGTCCGGTCTATGGGTGGGTGTCAGAGCGATGGAGGGAGCGCATTGATGTCTTCCTCATGGATTTCACGCTGATGGGCGGCATTGCGGTCTTTATTGACCAGTCCGGGATGCGGTATTCTTTGCCTGTGCTGACGATGCACTCGTATCTGTGGCATTTCATCCTGATCTTTCTGGGCTGTCTGTCCGGGTTTCGCTTCGCGGCATCAGGGCGTGGAGAGTCGCTCTGCGACAGTCTGCGCCATTTTACTCGTTCACTTCCGATCTGGGCGGCGGGGGTGGTCATCGCCACGGTGCTCAATGTGGCGCTGTGGCCGCTGGGGGAGATCAGTATGTTCTATATCTCGCCGTTCGAGGCTTCTACGCAGATCGTTTTCCGCGATATTGCGGCCCGGTTTGGGATTGCAGCCGGGAACCTTGCCTATCTGGCGGTGATGGTCATCGCTGCGGCGCTTTTCCATCTGGGATGGTGCCTGGTGCGGGCATGCTTTCGGAAGAGACTGCAGGTGGTCGGGTGAAAGCGGACATAGATGATGCTTGAAGAATACCGGGAGGGACATGCCGATGGACATTCGGGATTATGAGTATATTGTGGCGATCGCCGAGCACGGCAGCATCAGCCGGGCCGCGGAGCAGCTCTTCATTACGCAGTCGGCTCTGAGCAAGTTCCTGCAGAGGATGGAGCAGAACCTGGGACTCTCCCTCTTCTGCCGTCAGGGCGGCCAGCTGATGCTGACCTCCATCGGGCAGCAGTATGTGGAAATCGGACGGCAGATCATCCGGCTGGACCGGAAGCTGGAAGAGGAGATGGCTCTGGAACGGGCGCGTCAGAAGGGACAGATTCGTCTGGGCTACAGCATGGGGCGGACCAGTTTCATCCTGGAGGAGATCCTGCCCGCATTTTATCAGAAATATCCGGACGTGCAGGTCTACACACGCGCGGAAGCCGGGCGGGATCAGATGAACGATCTGCAGCACAATGTCCTGGATCTGGCGCTGTATTCGGATCTGGAACGGCTGCCCGGTCTGGAGTACCGGGCTGTGGAGACGGACAGCCTGGTGCTGGCGGTGCCCTGGGATTCGCCGCTGGCGGAGCAGGCTGTGCCGTCGGACGAATCTCCGTATCCTGTGATCGGGCAGGAGTGTCTGGAGAATCTGCCGCTGATCACGCTGCGGACCTCGACCAAGTCGGGGAATCTGGCGCGGAATGTGCTGGAGCAGTATCGGATTCACCCGAGGATGGTCCTGGAAGTCAGCGATGTGCGAAGTCTCATGGACGCGGTGGAGCTGGGCCTGGGCGCGGCGCTGTTTCTCTCGGTGCCGCAGGGAAGCCGGCGGCTGCATTATCTGAGCATCGCGGGCCTCGAGGTGCCGGAGCAGGTCACCTATCTGGTCTTCCGCGCGGAGCGGAAGATGCCGCCGCCCATGCGGTATCTGGCGGAGCTGATTCTGGGGAAAACCTGTGTAGAATGAGAAAGTATAGTGATGTATGATGCTGTGGATTGTCTCGAGAGAGCGTTTTTCGCACGATTGTGTATAAGTACGATCATGGTGATTAAAGTTTTTACTAAGGTCAGGAATGAGAATGTCACCCGCAGGGCGTACCTTGCGTAAACATTTCATTCCCGGCCTTATGCTGTTTGTATGACAAAAAGTCATATTTATATGACAAGACTCCGTTTGCGTCATTTATAAATGCTATGCTAATATATAGGCAGAAAAACAAAGAGAAGGAGGGAGAGTCTTGGCAGAACCTTATTTGTCACAGATCACGTCCGAGGCGCTGGCGCTGCGCTGGATCTCCGTGCAGTGCTATGAGATCCGGCTCCCCGGCGGAAAGGTACTGGTCACCGATCCGTTTTACTGGGACATGAGCCATTTCGACGGCCTGACGGAGCTGACGAAGAATCAGCAGATGGAGAAGACGGTCTACGCCCAGAGCGGGTTCTCGGCGGATGATTTCACGGGGGCAGATTACATCCTGCTGAATCATGTGCACGGGGACCATTCCAATCTGGTGGGAGAGCTGTGGAACCGTTTTTATGGACGGGTGCTCGTACCGGCAGAATGTGCGGCGGAGGTGGCGCGGGTGTATGACATTCCCTATGCGGCCATGTATCCGCTCTACCCGGGAAATACCTACTATTTCGAGGATTTTACCCTGAAGGTGTATCCGGGCGCGCACGACAACCGGGCTTTCCGCGAGGGGCGTTTCCAGAGGCCCAGCGCTGCGGGGGCACTGTATGACGGCTCAGAAGGCTTCGGCATACCCTGTCCGTGTCAGCTGGGACCGCTCGGTTCGATGTACAATCTGAACTATCTGATTGAGACGAAGAACAATGTGCGGATCGATTTCAGTGCGGGACGGGATTTCGAGGAGCATGTGCAGCATGTAAAGACGGAGCGGCCGAATCTGATGCTCTGTCACCGGATCCGCAGCTACACAGCAGCGCATTACGCAGACATGGTGGAGGAAATGGGAGCGCAGCTGATCCTGCCGCTGCATCACAACAACGCGCGGGCTTCCGGCGAGGACCTGAATGCCTATTTCCGGGAGGTCAATGAGATCCTGGCGGAGCGGGGGAGTACCGCCAGAGCCTTCAATCCGGAGCCGTACCGCTGGTATCAGCTCTGCACATCCCTTATTGCGGAGGCATAAAACAATTTCATAAATTTTGCAAATTTTCGACCTTTCAAATCCTTGTGGGGCGAAGGTCGATTTTTTGCACCCTTTTTTACCAGGAGGAGAAAGAAAACTATGAGTCAATTAACTATTTGTCTGATTATTTTTGTGCTGACGGTGATTGGATATATCACCGGGTTCCTCAGCCTCGCGACCGTGGCGATCACCTCGCTGATGGCTCTGGTGCTGACCGGATGTCTGGAGGCCAGCGAAGGACTGGCGTATTTCTCAAACAGTACGGTGATCATGATCGCCGGTATGTGTATCATCGCGGCCGGTTTCAACCGCACGGCGTTCTGTTCCAATCTGGCCAACAGCATTTCGCGTGTGGCCAAGGGAAATCTGACCAAGATGATGCTGGGCTATGTGCTGGTGGGCGTGATCCTCAGCCAGTTCATCCAGAGCCCGGTGACGGTCATCGGCATCGTGGCGCCCATGGCGATGGCTTCCGCGGAGAGCCTGGGCGTGAAATCCAGCAAGATCATGTTCGGCATCGGTGTGGCAACGATTATTACCTGCTGCACGCTGCCCGTAGGAGCCGGAGCAACCGTCGCTACAGAGTTGAACGGCTATCTGGAGAGCTACGGCTACACCGATTTTACCGTCAATCTTATCGACCCCATGATCGCACGTCTTCCCATGATGATCATCGCCATCCTGTACTGTGTATTCTTCAGCACCCGCTTTGCGCCGGATGAGCCGGTGATTGAGCCGTCCTTCAATATGAAGAAAGCGGCGGCGAAGGAGCCTCTGGGGAAATTTCAGGAGTATGCCGGTTTGATCATCTTCTTCGGTGACGCGCTGGCGCTGATGTTCGCCAGTAAGCTGGGACTGGCCAGCTGGCAGATCACCGTGATCGGTGCGTTGTGCATGATCTTCTGCGGTGTCCTGAAACCGAAGGAAGCCTGCAACGCCATTCCGCTGAGCATGCTGCTGCTGATCGCCGGTACGCTGGCCATGTCCGGCGCGCTGAGCGCCACGGGAGCCGGAGATCTCATCGGCGGCTATGTGTCCCAGGTCGTGAGCGCGACCGGCGGGAATTCCTACATCGTCGGACTGATCTTCTTCATTGTACCCTTCATCCTGACACAGTTTATGAGTAACCGGGGCACCATGCTGATTTTTTACCCGATCGCCATCGCCACCTGCGCCTCCATCGGCGCCAACCCGGTGGGACTGATGATCCTCATCCAGGCGGCCTGTCTGGCGGCCTACATGACACCGATGGCTACCGCCGCGGTCGTGTACATCATGGGATACGGCGGCTATGATCAGAAATCGATGATCAAGCAGGCCTGGCTGCTGGCACTGATCAGCTGCGTCGTCTCCGTTGGCTGGATTATGACGATCTATCCGCTGTAGGATCGAAGAGGAAAGTTTCTGATGCTTGTCCGTTGCGCAGGACGTATATGGCGCAAGCCATAAACCTCCTTATGCGTCCTGCAATCGAGCAGGCGACGGTTCCTTCTGTCGCTTGCTCGTCGCGCGGGCTGCGTCCGGCATCAGCCGGAAGAACTCTTTGCGCAGCCCTGCGCATAATAAAAAGAAATGGCCGCCCGGAGCGGTCATTTCTCTTTATTGAAAATTATGACAGTTTACTGTTACTGCTGCTTCGCCTTTTCCAGCTCCAGCTTCTTCATGGCGCGGACCTTCAGGGGCAGCCCGAAGAGGGTGATGAAGCCGTCGGCGTCGTGGTGGTCGTACAGGTCGCCGGTGGTGAAGGAGGCCAGCTCCTCGCTGTAGAGAGAGTAGGGGGAGGTGGTGCCGGCCTTGATGATGTTGCCCTTGTAGAGCTTGAACTTCACCTCGCCGGTGACATCCTTCTGCGTGGACTCGACGAAGGCCTGGATGGCTTCCCGCAGCGGGGTGAACCACTTGCCCTCGTAGACGACCTGCGCCAGCTTGTTGCCCATCTCCTTCTTGACTTCGTAGGTGGCGCGGTCAAGGACCAGCTCCTCCAGCTGCTGGTGGGCTTCCATGAGGATCGTGCCGCCGGGGGTCTCGTAGACGCCGCGGGACTTCATGCCGACAACGCGGTTCTCAACGATGTCGATGATGCCGATGCCGTGCTTGCCGCCCAGCTCGTTGAGCCTGGTGATGATCTCGGAGACCTTCATGGATTGGCCATTCAGGGCTGTGGGAACGCCGTGTTCGAAGGCCAGCGTCACATACTCGCCCTCATCCGGCGCCTTCTCAGGCGGCGTGGTGAGCACCAGAAGCTTGCTGTAATCCGGCTCGCAGGAGGGATCCTCCAGATCCAGTCCCTCGTGGCTGATGTGCCACAGGTTGCGGTCGCGGCTGTAGCTCTGTGCCGTGGAGAAGGGCAGGTGGATGCCGTGCGCCTCGCAGTAGGCGATCTCGTCCTCGCGGGACTCCATCTTCCACAGGTCGGTCATCCGCCAGGGAGCGATGATCTTCAGATCGGGAGCCAGCGCCTTGATCGACAGCTCGAAGCGGATCTGGTCGTTGCCCTTGCCGGTGGCGCCGTGGCAGATGGCGACAGCGCCTTCCTTGCGGGCGATCTCCACCAGCTTCTTGGAAATGACCGGGCGGGCCATGGAGGTGCCGAGCAGATATTTGTCCTCGTAGATGGCGTTGGCCTGGACGCAGGGAACGATGTAATCGTCGCAGAACTCATCGATGACATTTTCAATGTAGAGCTTGGAAGCGCCGGACATCCGGGCTCTCTCATCCAGGCCGTCCAGCTCATTTCCCTGACCTACGTCGATGCAGCAGCAGACGACGTCGTAGCCGAAGGTCTCCTTCAGCCACGGCACGACCGCCGTCGTGTCCCGTCCGCCGGAATATGACAAAGCCGCGTTCGCTTTCGT
>JAJQCL010000115.1:2353-8216 GCA_021202715.1 Lachnospiraceae bacterium | reverse complement strand
GATGCTGGTGTCGGCGATGGACCACTTCAGGTAGCGATCCTTGAGGCCGGAGTACTTGTTGACTTCCAGCTCGAACTCGTCGCCCACCTCTACAGACTGGGTTGTGGCGCTCTTGGCCGTGATCTTGTTGGTGGCTGCCTTGACCTTGACAGTGAAGGTGCACTTGATGGAGGTGCCGCGGACCTTGCATTGCACCTTGGCGGTTCCGGCTTTGACGGCTTTGAGCTCGATCTCATCGTCGTTCACATCGTCGTCGATGATCTTTACATAACTCTTGCCGGAGGTGACGGACCAGGTCAGGTAATCATCTTCTGCGTAGGTGGGGGTCATCTTGACCTTCAGATCGAACTCGGTTCCTACGTAGGTGGTGATGCTCTTGGTCGTGGCGGAGAGCTTGGTGGGCTTCGTCTTGCCTGCGGCCAGGGCCTGCGTACTTCCTGCGATCAGAATGGTGAGGAAAAGCGTGAGAAGCGCCAGGCTGCTCAAAAACTTACGGGTAGCTGTCATTTCTGCGTTTTTCATGGGGTGTCCTCCTTATTGGTTTGTTTGTATTTATCTTTGTTGTATCTAAAGGATACAGGAGAAAGATTAGAGGATGATTAGGAAATAAAAAAGTTTGAAATTTTTTTTCACACAGATTGAGCGCTGCTCAGAGAAAGGAAAACAGAGTATGAACGACAGACAAAATGACAAAATGATCATGGAATTCAACATCGCGATCGAACCGGAGAAGATCTCCCGCATGGAGGCGCCGAATGGCCGTGTGACGATTATTCCCTTCACCGGTTCAGTGGAGTCGGAGCTTTTCTCCGGGGAAATTCTCCCCGGAGCGGCAGACATTCAGGTCACCAACGCGGCGGGCATCCGCCACATGTGTGCCCGCTATATGTTTGAAGGGCCCGATTATACCGGAGCCCAATGCCACCTTTTCGTGGACAACAACGGGTATTTTGAACGCGATCATTCCCCGCGCCCCTTTGAGGCACAGCCGACCTTCATGACGGACAGCGAAGCCCTGGCGGATTACCTGCACGGGGCGCATTTCCGCGCGGAGGGCCACTCCAAAGAGGGCGGCGTGGATATCCGCATCTTCGACATCCGCCAGAAGACAGCGGACTAGTCAGAACTGGAACTCCTCATACAAGAAAGGCGTGATCGGATCTGGAACTCCTCATACGAGAGAGGCGTGATCGGGTTTAGAAATCCTCATAGGACACCGAACCGTCCGAGTAGGTGATGATGTAATACCCATGTCCGGAACCGTCGCAGTCGTAGACCTTTTTCTTTGACACGACTTTTTTCGAGGATGAGGAGGAGCTCTTTTTCTTCGTTCCCTTCAGGATGATCTCATCCACCGGTTCTTTGACGACTTCCTCGCTGATCAGAGTTTTGTCTACGAGCTCCCCATCGACATAGGTCAGCTCGTAGACATACTGTTTTAATCCCTTCTCTCCCTCCTGTTTGACGCTGGTCTTTCCTGTGTAGAGACTGGAGGAATTTTCATAGACTGTCTCGTAGTCGAGCTCTTCTTCCTCCGTGATTCTCGTTTTGTTGGCGCGGCTGATGCTGATTTCCATTCCTTCCTCCACCGTGGTGGAGCCGGCCAGACTGATCTGATCGTTCTCGCCGAGACTCAGATTCTGTTCGGAGAGAAGCTCCTCCACCGTGCTGGCCTGCGTCACAACATAGGTTTCCGTGGCATTGACTTCGACTTCCATGCCGGACTCCATGCTGTCTTCGCTTGCCTCCGTTTCCACGGCAGACACTTCTTCCGCTGCAGAGTCCCCGTCCGCGGACGCCTCTTTGAAAACAGTCTCATTGAGGATGATTGTTACCCCATACCAGCGTTCTACCTCGATTTCCATCCCTTCAGACAGCCAGGCTTCCGTATTGTGATTTACAACATCATTCACGTTCAGGCTGATCTCCGCGGCCTCCAGAGCGTCGGACACCCGGCCGCCGGTCACGGTCAGACTTGTTGCTTCTCCTTCGCCATCCTTTACCGTGACGCTCACGCAGCGGTCGATCACGATATCGCCGTCGCTCTCGTTGTACACTTCCGAAACGGCCGGTGTGACGACATCGTCCTCATTCAGCGTGATCTCGGCTTCTTTCAGGATGGCTTCCACTGTTTCGCCCTCTGCGACACAGATCTGCGTCTCAACCTGTCCGTCCAGAATACTGATTTCTATTGTATTGGCAGCCCCGCCGCCGACACAGCCCGTACACAGTCCGCAAACCGTCAGGAAAACGGCTGTCAGGATCGATTTTTTACGCATTTTACTCCTCCTCGCTCAGATACGGATCCATATTCACTGTTTCCGTGTGAACTCTTGACAGGCTGCCGTCCTGTTCGGTCAGCACGGACAGTTCTATTTCTCCGCTGCTTTCGCCGCAGATCTCAGCCAGACTGTCCAGGGAAATGTACAACTGGTATCCGTACTCCGATTCCTCCGATATGACAAGAAAAGCCTCATAGACCGTCTGCGCTTCCCCCTGGGACAGCACGATGTATACCTGCGTTTCGGTTCCGGCCGCTGACTCGTCCAATGTGCCGTTTACGCTCAGATACGAGGTATCAACCTCTGATTCGCCCACCTCACAGGTGGTTTCATCCGGCGTCTCCGCAATTTCTCCCGTGATTTCGGTCTTTATATCCTCCATGACAGGAGGAGTCTCCGCAAAGTCGCTGATGTTTCGTTCTGCCTTCTCGACGATCACCACCTCCGGGGAATACGCTTCCATATACTGACTGAGCCCGTAGGGCTCCTCCTTGGAAAAGTATGCCGATGAGAAAGTATTTGCCATCAGAGGCAGCAGCGTATTGCCGAAGGAATCCCGGAACATCAGCAGGCTCCCCTCACCCTGCGAATTCTCCGTCTCAATCCAGGAATCCTCCACGCTCTCCGTATCCGTAACATAGCTGTACTTTGTCTCATACTCATAAGAATAATTCCACTCCGGTTCGGAGGTGAGCGGATAGATCATGGAATTTAAGTCGCCGATTTCGGTTTTGGTTCTCACGGCACGCACTGTTTCAAAAACATCGTGGCTGACATCCAGCACGGAAAGCAGCTCGTTATAGACCAGCACAGCCCCTTTATTATTCCAGTGAGAGTCACGCTTCAGATAGAGGATCTCGTCCTGCTCCTTAAAGAGCGAAAATAGATCGACGTAGGTGACGCCCTCTTCCGCAAGCGCGGCCTGCAGATGGTCTGCATTTTTCTCCTCGCTTACGACGTATGAGTCGTAGTAGGGCATGTTTTCGCCATACAGAGAATTCTTATTCGGCGCTACCGTCACGGCAAATTTGGCGCCCTGCTCCTCTACACAGGTCTGTATCAGGGACAGATTGTGGGCGGTGGCGTAGATCGCTCTCTCCGACAGCAGATTCTGTCCCAGATAATCGTCCAGTGTCGCGCTGTAATACAGCCACCCGTTCTCCCCGGCGATCACGGTATCTACATTTGACACCTGAAAGATCCGGCTCTGTATTTCCGCGTCCACATTGACCAGAATCTCGCGGAAAGCAAAATGATCCTCAAAATATTCGCTCAGCTCATCAAAAAACGCCAGATTCACCTGCCCGTCCGTCATCAGACTCGGAAATGAAGCCAGTGTCTTGTTCTCGGTTGTCTCATCGGTTCGGAACTTTGTCATGCCGACAAAAGGAATGAGGCAGACAGCCAGAATCAGCGCCACATAAATACAGGCCAGTTTTTTCTTCGTTTTCATGTCCGCATCCTCCTTTCTGTCAGAATCTGAAATAAATGAACGGGTTGTAGGTGTTGCCCGAGAGTCGGATGATACACCAGCACAGGATCACCAGAGAAGCCGCACACAGAAAAAACTGGGCCACCGTCCGTGACGCCGTGTTCTGCGTGGCGGAAGAGTGTGCGGCGCTGCGAATCCTGTCTGCCAGAGGCCGGATCGGCGCCGCGCCGAGGATCCCAATGACCGCGATGAAAATGAACCACGGCGTGAGCTGCTGCCAGGCGAAGCTGATCGTCTCAGCGGTATATCCTGTCCCGGTAAACATCTGCGAGATAAAGTACAGCCCCTGCGAGAGCGTATCCGCCCGGAAGATCACAAAGCCAAGGCAGACGACCAGCAGCGTGTAGACCCGCAGGATGCATTTGGGCATTTTTCGGATAAACGGGAGATATTCCTCCAGCAACAGGAAGAAGCCGTGCCAGAGCCCCCAGATCACAAAGGTCCAGCTGGCTCCGTGCCAGAGTCCGGTGAGGAAGAAGACGATGATCCGGTTGACGCAGGCCCGGAGCTTTCCCCTGCGGTTGCCGCCCAGAGGAATATATACGTATTCTTTGAACCACGCAGACAGGGAGATATGCCATCGGTTCCAGAAATCCTTCATGCCGGCTGCACCGTACGGATAGCGGAAATTTTCCCTGAAATGGAAGCCGAACATTTCACCGAGTCCGATGGCCATATCGCTGTATCCGCTGAAATCATAGTAGATCTGCAGCATATAGGCGATGGCGCCAAGCCACGCCACCGCGATATTCACGCTGGAGGCTTCCGCGGCAAAAACCGCATCGGCGACTTCACCGACGGTATTTGCGATCAGGACCTTTTTGCCCAGACCGAAGATAAATCTCTCAAATCCCCAGGCCACGCGGCCGATATCCTGCCGACGGTCCTCGATAGCCTGGCAGATATCCTTATACCGCACGATCGGGCCCGCGATCAGCTGCGGGAAGAAGGAAATGTATAAGAGGACGTTCGGAAAGCTTTTCTGTACCTCGACATCCTTCCTGTACACGTCGATCACATAAGACATCGCCTGGAAGGTGAAGAAGGAGATCCCGATGGGAAGTGAGATGGACGGCACTGGGATCGCTGTATGGAGGAGCGCATTGAGCGTTTCCACGGCAAATCCTGCATATTTAAATACGCCCAACACAGCGATATTGGCAGCCAGGTCGGCCGCCAATATCCATTTTGCGTGTTTCCGGTACGCGCTGATCGCCCGGGCCGCAAGATAGTTTACCAGAACGCTGCCGATCATAAGCAGAACATAGACCGGTTCCCCGTAAGCATAAAACAGCAGGCTTGCGAGTACGAGCAGCGCATTCCTGGTTTTGATCCCCGGGGCCATGCAATAGAGTATGAATACCACCGGCAGAAACACACAGATAAATTCCAGAGAACTGAAAACCATGATCGATCATCCTTTCGTAGAAGAGTCCCCGCGACGGATTCTTATGACCATTTTACTTTTCCTTTTTTTACGGTCATCGTGTAAACGCTGTCACAGCGCAATCTGTACGGATATTTGGCGCGGGTGACCAGATACAGGCTCACATCACTGTGCGCCCGCTGCATACTGCAATCGATCATTTTCCATTTTCCATTCACCTTTACCTCGCACCATCCGTGAGGGCTTAACGATCCGGAGTACGCGGTGACTCCGCCCACGGCGACCCGGCTTTCATAGCCCAGCACCTTCGCGATATAGGCCATGGCGGAAGCATATCTGTAGCAGTTCCCGGTTTTGTTCGTAAACATATAAGAAGCGTATTTCTTGATCTTTGAAGCGGACGGCGAATCGCTGTAGAAGCGCTTGTAGGGGTACTTGCATAATGCTTTAAAACAGGCCTTCAGTCTTTTGGAAGCAGACTGCGAACTGTCGGAATTCTCCATCACAAAATCAACCGCCGCCTGGATATTACTGTCCGTGACCCTGACCCCGGTCTCGTCCACATAATAATAGCCCTTCTTTTTTGAGCCAACGATCTTGTTGGTCTGCAGCTTTCCCTTGCTGTTGAAATAATATTTCAGGTCATCGATGGTCTTCCAGCCGGTCACCATCTTGCCTTTGGAGGTGAAATAATACTTTGCG
>JAJQCL010000115.1:0-2253 GCA_021202715.1 Lachnospiraceae bacterium | reverse complement strand
GATGGTCTTCCAGCCGGTCACCATCTTGCCTTTGGAGGTGAAATAATACTTTGCGTCGTCGATGGTCTGCCAGCCCGTCTGCTTCACGCCGTCCACATAATAATAGGTACTGCCGTCTTCACTCACGAAACCATTCAGGACCGTCTCCCCGGTCTCCGTTTCGGTTTCTGTTTCCGCGATCTCAGCCGCATATCCCTTTTGAGAAAAACCGCAAAACATCAGAGCTGTGATCATAACAGCCATCATAATAATATGTATTTTTTTCATATTGTCTCCTTTATCATGCTGTATTCTCACAGCTCTTTACAAGATCCGGATGATGAGTTACCGGTCGGTAATGGATGCATGGAGAGCCTGCAGCGAGGTCACTGTGCCATCATCCTCCGCTTTGGCGGCCCGGATGCCCTCCGCCGTGGCGCGGGCGGCGGCCATGGTGGTCATATAGGGGATCTTCGCCTTGATGGCGGCCTTGCGCAGATAACTGTCGTCCTCCGCGCCAACCTTGTCCAGCGGTGTGTTCACGATCAGCTGGATCTTCCCGTTGGTGATGTGGTCCAGGATGTTAGGGCGGCCTTCACAGATCTTGTTGACCCGTTCCGCCGTAATCCCTGCTTCTGTCAGCAGATGGTAGGTATTCGTCGTGGCCAGGATCTTAAATCCGTCCTCCGCGAAGCTGCGGGCGATCTCGGCGACCTCGGGCTTGTCCCGGTTGCTGACGGAGATCAGGACGGTTCCCTCCAGAGGCAGACGTGTCTGTGTGGCTTCCTGCGCCTTGAAGAAGGCTTCGCCGACCGAACCGGCCAGCCCCAGCACCTCGCCGGTGGAGCGCATCTCCGGTCCGAGGAGCGGATCCACCTCCGGGAACATGTTGAAGGGGAAGACGGCCTCCTTGACGCCGTAGTAGGGAATGTGCTGCTCACGCAGGGCAGGCACCGGCGAGGGGTGTCCGGTCAGCTCCGCAGTGACGATCTCTGTGGCCAGCGGCACCATGCGGATGTTGCAGACCTTGGAGACCAGCGGCACGGTGCGGGAAGCGCGCGGATTGGCTTCCAGTACGAACACGCGGCCGTTCTCGATCGCGTACTGCATATTCATCAGACCCTGTACATGCATCTCCTCAGCGATCTTCCGGGTGTATTCCTTGATGATCTCCACATTCTCCGGGGAAATGTGCTTCGAGGGGATGATGCAGGCGGAATCTCCGGAATGGACTCCGGCCAGCTCGATGTGCTCCATGACGGCGGGGACGAAGGCGTGGGTGCCGTCGCTGATGGCGTCGGCCTCGCACTCCATGGCGTGGTTGAGGAAGCGGTCGATCAGGATCGGACGATCCGGTGTTACGCCGACCGCGGCCCGCATGTACTCCGCCATCGCCTCATCGTCATAGACGACCTCCATGCCGCGGCCGCCCAGCACATAGGAGGGGCGGACCATCAGAGGATAGCCGATTTGCTTCGCGATTGCCAGCGCCTCCTCGACCGTCGTTGCCATGCCGGACTCGGGCATGGGGATCTCCAGCTTCTCCATCATGGCGCGGAACTGATCCCGATCCTCCGCCAGATCGATGACTGCGGGGGAGGTCCCCAGGATACGCACGCCGTTTCTCTCCAGATCAGCGGCCAGATTCAGCGGGGTCTGCCCGCCGAACTGGGCGATGACGCCCACAGGCTGTTCCTTCTTATAAATACTCAGCACATCCTCCAGCGTCAGCGGCTCGAAATACAGTTTGTCGGAGGTATCATAGTCGGTGGAAACCGTCTCCGGGTTGCAGTTGACGATGATCGTCTCGAAGCCCAGCTTCTTCAGGGCCAGAGCCGCGTGGACACAGCAGTAGTCGAACTCGATGCCCTGTCCGATGCGGTTGGGGCCGCCGCCGAGGATCATCACCTTGGGCCGGTCGGTACGGACGGCATTCTTATCCGGGGCGTTGTAGGTGGAGAAGTAGTAGGCGCTGTCTTTGGTGCCGCTGACGTGGACGCCCTCCCAGGCCTCCTCCATGCCCAGCGCCAGGCGGCGGTTCCGCACCTCATCCTCGGAAATGTCCAGGATCTGGCTTAAATATTTGTCGGAGAAGCCGTCCTTCTTGGCGGCGATCAGCTGTTCATCGGAGGGAAGAGATCCGCGGGACTTTTCCAGCTCCTTCTCTTCCTCAACCAGCTCGCGCAGCTGCTCGATGAACCAGGTCTTGACCTTCGTGATCTCATGGATCTCCTCGACCGTAGCGCCCTGACGCAGGGCCTCATACATGATGAA
>JAJQCL010000097.1 GCA_021202715.1 Lachnospiraceae bacterium | reverse complement strand
CCCGCCTGGCGGTGGCCATGGTCCTGTTCAATATGGGAACGACAATTAATATCCGACAGCTGATACGCGAGTGGAAGACGGTCTGTATGGCTGCGATCTGCATGGTGGCCTCCTGTATTCTGCTGCTGGTTGCCGTGCCGCTGATTGGGCTTGATACCGTGCTGGCGGGGATGCCGGTCATCAACGGCGGCGCGGTGGCGGCGTCCCTGATGACGACGGCGGCGACGGAGAAGGGGCTGACGACAGCGGCCGCGCTCTGTGCGGTGATTTATTCCGTGCAGAAGCTGGTCGGAGCACCCATCGCTTCCGCTATGGGTCTGAAATATGCGAAAAAACTGGTGGCGGATTTTCGGACGGATCCGGAAGGAAAGATGGCGGAGCTTCAGGCGAAACAGAGCAGTGTCTCTGCGGACAAGATTCCCTTTTACGAAAAGCATAAGGAATTGTACACGGCAAATGTGGACATCGCCATCGTCTGTGTGGGAGCCTGGCTGGCCCGCAGTCTCGGCGGTGTGACCCCCGTCAATTACGCGGTGTGGGCGCTGATTCTCGGCTCTCTGTCGGGCATCGGCGGCTTCATTCCGCCGAAGCTTCTGCAGCGAGGCAGCTCTCAGGGACTGTTAATGATTGCTATTTACGGCTCGATCATTCCTTCCCTGGCTACGGTTTCCCTGTCGCAGCTGGGAACGATGGCCTTTCAGACGATTCTGCTGTTCGTGCTGGCCGTGGCCGGCGTCTTCCTGGTCAGCTATGTGCTTCCCATCGGGAAGCTCCTCGTAGGGGATAAGGATCTGGCCATGGGCATCGGTGTGGAGCAGTTCCTGGGCTTCCCCAGCAACGTGGTGATCTGCCGCGAGGTGGCGGAAGCAGTCGGTGAGACGCCGGAGGAGAAGACCTATATCGAGGATACGCTGAATGTACCTTATGTGGTCGGCGGCATTACCGTAGTGACGATCCTGTCGGTGCTGATCGCGGGTTTTGTGATCAGTTTGCTGTAAAGGCGGCGCTCTTCGGCCCGACGGAATATATCCTGAAACGTCGGTGGAGAGTTCACTGAGAGAAGGGGGAGGAAAGGTTCATGGAGAGAAAGGTCGGCAGTGTACAGGAGATTTGTGAATATATTGATGCGCAGCAGGATTCCATCATGCAGCTGTGGGAGCAGATGGTGCTTATTGAGAGTCCCTCTGCGGACAGGGAGGCGGTCAACCGTCTGGCCGCGCATCTGGATACTTATCTGGATGCCATGGGATTGCAGCGTAAAAAGATTTCCTTTGAAGAGGCCGGCAGCAGTCTGGTGGCCATGACGGAGGAAGGAGAGCTTCCGCCGATTGCATTGATGGCGCATATGGATACCGTGCATCCGGTGGGACGCTTCGGGGAACACGTTTTTCGCCGGGAGGGAGACTGCATCTACGGTCCGGGGGTCTATGACTGCAAGGGCGGAATTGCGGTGGCCATTCTGGTCATCCGCACGCTCCGGCATTTTGGCTATCGCCAGAGACAACTGCGTCTGATTCTGAGCGGTGATGAAGAAGTGGCGCATGGCCTCTCCCGGGGTGAGGGATGCCAGGTCTATGCTGACGCGGCGGCAGGCTGCGCGGCGGCTTTTAACTGTGAGAGCGGAATGCTAAACGGCGACGTGGTATATCGCCGCAAGGGAGGCGCGATCGTGACCATCGCGGTTCATGGGATTTCTGCGCATGCGGGCCGGGAGCCGGAGAAAGGCGCGAGCGCCATTCGTGAAGCAGCCCGTAAGATCCTGAAGATCGAGGAATTGTCGGATGCAAAGAAGGTCATGTTTAATTGCGGTATTGTCCGGGGCGGCACGACCAGCAACGCGATTCCCGATCTGTGTGACTTTACCGTAGGACTTCGTTTCCCGACAAATCAGGATCTGGACGAGGCACTGCGGACACTGCAGGCGATCTGCGATGACAACGCGGATCCGCGGATCCATTCGGAGATGACGTTAAAGACCGTATTTAAGGCCATGGAACCGGTACCGGGGACGGAAGCACTCCTGCATGTCTATCAGGACGCCTGCGAACAGCTGGGGATGTCGCGGCCGCAGCCGGTCTATTCAAGCGGCTGCTCTGATGCCGCCTATGTCACGATGCTGGGAATCCCGGTTCTCTGCGGCGTGGGTGTGCGCGGCAGCGATAACCATTCAATGAAAGAGTATGCGGTGGCCTCATCGCTGACAGAACAGGTGAAGAAGCTGGTTCTGACAATTCTGAGTCTGACATAAATATCGTAAAAATTCTGATGATTTTTTGTTAATCTTCATAATTTGTACAAGGATTGAACACAAAACACTCTTAAAATGGAGCCTGTGCAGAGGGGATACTGTCTCCGCTCTGCAC
Source organism: Lachnospiraceae bacterium (assembly GCA_021202715.1). Classification (GTDB taxonomy): domain Bacteria; phylum Bacillota; class Clostridia; order Lachnospirales; family Lachnospiraceae; genus UBA3305. The sequence goes on along the minus strand of JAJQCL010000097.1, from coordinate 5,929 downwards.
GGGCTCTTTGTCTCGGCTCAGATCTTTTTGGTTTTCTCATTGTTCCTGGCGTATTCCTTTGGGTACCTGTATTTTTCAGCGAGGGAGGCGTTGTCTATGAATTCAGAGCGACCGCTCCGTGTTGTTCCCGCGGAGACCCGGGAGGATTTCAGGCAGTTCTGGCATATGTTTGATAATTGCATGGTGGAAATGGTTCACAGAGGGAACGTTGACGATGCGATGCTGGAATGGTTTCTCTCCGACGGCTATCGGCGTGATTTCGGCGACCGGTGTCAGAGATCCGGACTGCAGGTCTTCCTGGTTGATGCCGGAGGAGACTGGATCGGGTTCTGCACCTGCACCCGCGAAGCGGATCGCCCACGGTGTTGTACGATCACGACCTTTTTCCTTCGGGGAGGTTATCGGGGGCGCGGTCTGGGCTGTGATGCCTGGAAGCAGATGGAACAGGCGCTCTCTCAGAAGGGCATCAGCCAGTTTGTGACTGCAGACAGCTGTGCAGGCTGCTCGCGGTTCTGGGCCGCCAACGGCTTCCGGCAGACCGGCGCGACCCGTTGGGAGAAACGCCGGAGAAAAAAAGCCCTCTTCCTGTTCTAAAGAAGAGGACCGGATGCATACATTTAGTAGAAAAGACCGCCAACCCGCCTGCGTGGCCGGGATGCGGCGGCACAGAAAAACTTCCTGTCTTTGAACCGCCAAGGTAAGTGATCATCCTGCGGAGCGAAGAGGGAAGTTTTTTATTTTCATCTTACAGATCGTCGGCTGCCTCGCGGATCGTGTCCAGAAAGGCGTTCTCTCCCCAGGTGTTGAGCTTGAAGAACATGCCCTGGCTTCCTCCGGAGGTGATCGCGCTCAGAAGATAGAGATCGTCCTGCCCGGTCAGTGTCAGAGTCAGGCTGACCCGGTTGCCTCCGGTCCAGCTGTATCGTTCAAAGATCCGTACCGCACAACGGAAATCCTCCACGGTATAGTCAACACCATCCTCGAAGGATGCGGACAGGCTCCCTTCCATCACGGCCTGCTCCATCTGTCTCAGAATGGTATCGAAATTTCCGCTCACCATCTTCTCATATCTTGCCATCGAACTATTACCCCCGCAGTATTTTTGGAGAATTCTTTTGCTCCGATCGCCTGTGAATCAGTCTTTCACAGGCAGTATAGCATTTTCCGGGATTCTCTGTCCATAGCGGGGCGTATGGAAAACAGGACCAAAGTAAGATTTTACCTGTCCTTTACGTGCTGTATGTGTTGATTTTTCCTGAGAACGCGCCGAAAAGGCGTCCGGCGGCCTGAATCTGTGATCCTCACAGGTACGTCGACTGCGGGGCTGTGCTGCGGATTATTTCTGCGCATTTTTCAGGATGCCGCCGAGCCCCTCGAAGGTCATCAGGCTGACCTGCCGGTACATCTCTGAGATCGGGAGACGCTCCTCGGCAGTGACCCAGTTCCGATAGACGTCCGCGATGCCGGCCACGGTGTAATTCATCACCATGTCGAGGATGCGGGCGTCCACGTCCAGATAACTGGCGAAGGTTTCTGTGAGGATTGATTTCAGAGAGGCGATGATCTTGTCGATGAGCTGAGAATTGGAGCTGGTGCGGAGCAGCGTGGTGTAGAAGGCCAGGTCACAGTCGATGGTGTCTGTTAATTGTTCCAGCAGGCAATAGGGAGTCTGGATGTCCTGCAGTATGTCTACCTCCTGCAGAGCATTCTCAAAAGCGGTGACGATCTCGTCTTCAATTTCATCCATCACCTGATAGATATCGCTGTAGTAATTGTAGAAGGTCTTGCGGTTGATGTCGGCGGCCTTCGCCAGCTCCGTCACAGTGATCTCGTTGGGAGACTTCCGGGCGAGCAGTTCGGCAAAGGCCGTTTTGATGGCTTTTTTGGTGCGCAGGATGCGGCGGTCCGTTTTGACAGTTTCTTTCTTCGCTGACATATTGTCTTCCTTCGGTTGTGAGGCGGTAAACGACATAAAGCCGTTTACTATATAATACACAGATTTCGCCTATTTTGTCCATTGAAGTCGCGCTTAAAATGTATGATAATACACAGGTGAGGTAAAAGTCAACCATAATGAGAAGTACGAATAAATGGGTTTAGATGGAAGCCTCAGTCCATTCACACGGATGCCATGAAAAATGAAACAGAGACATACACAATCTGGCAATACAGATAAATACAGGAGGGTGAAAGAGTGAACTATCAGATCGTTTCAGATGCTACAGCCGACATCAGCCCGGAGATGCTGGAGGGCCTGCCCTTCGTGCGGTTTATTCCTATGAATATTACTGTGGGAGAGGAACCCTATCTCTACGGGGAGGGCGGAGAGATCACGACCGACGAATTCTACGAGAAACAGAATGCAGGAAAATTCGCCAGTACCTCCCAGATCATTCCCAACGCTTATGAACAGTATTTTGATGAGATCCTGCGGGAAGGACAGGACATCCTGTATCTGGGGTTCTCCTCCGGCCTGTCCAACTGTTACCAGAATTCTCTGATCGCCGCGGAGGCGCTGCGGGAAAAGTATCCGGAGCGGACACTCCGCTGCATCGATACGCTCTGTGCATCGGTGGGCGGCGGCTTCCTGGTGCGGGAGGCGGCGCGGCGTCAGGCAGACGGAGCAACTTTGGAGGACCTGGGCGACTGGGTCGAAGAGAAGAAACTTCATGTCTGTCACTGGTTTACGGTGGATAACTTCGAATATCTGCGTCATGGCGGCCGCGTGTCCGCGACGACGGCGGTAGCCGGTACAATGCTCAATATCAAGCCGCTGCTGATCGTTGACAATGAAGGAAAGCTTCAGACGAAGGAGAAGCCCAGAGGACGCAAACGGGCGATGAAGGCGCAGCTGGCCCGGATGCAGGCCACCTGGCAGCCGGAAATCAGCCCTCTGGTGGTGATCGGCGAAGGAGATGCCAAGGAGCGGGCGGAAGAACTGGCGGCTCTGGTGAAGCAGGAATTCCCCCAGGCGGAGATCTTCACGGCTTCTGTCGGCCCGGTCATCGGTGCGCATACCGGTCCCGGGATGCTGGCGCTGATTTTCTGGGGCAGTGAGAGATAAAAGAAGGATAATTTTTGTGCAGAGTGCGGGAGGCGGTTCCAAAGGGGCTGTCTTCCGTTTTTACGTGCGCAGGGCTGCGCAAAGAGTTTTTCAGGCTGACGCCGGACGCAGCCCGCGCTGGTGAGGAAAAGGCGGTAAGCCTCCCCTGCTCGGTTCACAGAATCGTTTCCAGAAAGAGCCTGACTCCGAGAAAGACCAGAATCGCGCCGCCGAGCAGAGAGGCGCGGCCGGAGAGCTTCGTCCCGAAGCGGCGGCCCAGCTGCAGGCCGCCGAGGCAGAGGAGGAAGGTGACGGCGGCGATGATCAGACAGCAGGTCAGAGCGGCAGGCAATTCACAGTCTGCCAGTGTGAAGCCTGCGGACAGGGCATCGACCGAGGTGGCAGTGCCCTGTGTCAGAAGTCGGCGGAGATCTGTCCGGGGCGGGGAGAGGACTTCACAGCTGTTCTTCTCATGAATCATATCAGCACCGAGACAGAGGAGCAGAAACGGGGCGATCCGGGGAATCCAGATCGCAAAGACACGGTAGGTCTCAAGGATCGTATGCAGGCAGGCCCAGCCGGTCAGCGGCATGAGGAACTGAAAACCGGCGAAGAGTCCGGCAATGAAAAGCACTTTTCTTCGTTCCATCCGGGGCTCATGGAGTCCATCGGCCAGAGAGACAGAGAAAGCATCCATGGCCAGACCGGTGCCAAGAAGAAAACTGTTGAAGAGAAAGAGAGAGGATTCGTTCACGGCGGCTCCTTTTTTGCTTCGGGAATGTTGGATGGTTAAAAGGCAGGGGGAAGAGTTAGGATTGTTTGCATTCTTGTGGTTTTTTACGTTTGCTTAATTATGCCAGTCGTGATACTATACCTGTAAAGGGTATGTAAAGTAACCGCGCTCGGTGCGAGAATGCGCAAAGTGCATTTTTATTTAATTATGTGGTGGGAGGGATGAGTATGCATTGGTTAACAATTGACAAATTGGGGCCGGTTCAGCATTGTGAACTGCCAATCAGGCAATATACGGTCCTGACGGGTTTTCAGGCGGCGGGCAAAAGCACGGTTGCAAAGGCAATATATTTCTTTCGTACTTTGAAAAATGATATATATCAGCTGATTCAGCAGCAGGAGTATTTGGAATCCATTTATGGGCTGAAATATGCGTCCCGCCAGGAGGATGTAAAACAGCACACATTATACGGCGATTTTGAAAGCTTTGTTCGTAACAAATTTCTCAGTACGTTTGGATCATCATACAGTATGGATAAGACGATGCGGCTGTGCTATCAATATAATAAAGATGTAGAGATTACCATAAGCCTTACTGAAAGCCATCATTCCCTGACACCAAATTTTGTCTGGGTGGACTATTCGCCTTGCATTCGAAAGTTTTTGAATAGTTCCAGGCCGACAAATAACCGCGAGGCCTTGCGACGTGAACTGGATGCTCTGTTTGACGATCCATATGAAACCGTCTATATTCCCGCAGGGCGCAGTGTCCTGACCGTATTGGGCGGTCAATTTAACTATTTTTATTCTACGATGGACGATGCACAAAAGCGGTTGCTGGACGCATGTACTCGTGATTATCTGGAACGAGTCATGCAGTTGCGTCCGCAGTTCACAAACGGTCTGGAAGGACTTGTAGAAGGAAAAAAAATATCAAAGGAAAAACAGAATCTGTATAGCGAGGCTCTCGCACTTGTCAGGCAGATCCTTAAAGGGAAATATACGGCGGCAGATGGTGAGGAGCGTATCTGGATCGATAGTAATCATTATGTAAAAATCAATTTTGCTTCGTCAGGTCAACAGGAGATTGTGTGGATTTTAAATCTCCTGATTTATTATTTTCTTACGGAACAGCCGGTTTTCTTTATTATCGAAGAGCCTGAATCCAATCTGTTTCCTGAATCACAGAAGCTGGTTGTTGAACTGATTTCCATGATAGCTGGTGCCGGTAACGCTGTATTGCTGACGACGCACAGTCTATATGTACTGGGAACCGTGAATAATTTACTCTATGCGAATACCGTAGGAAAATACTCCGCGCAAAAGACGGCACAGATTATTTCGCGTTGCAAGTGGATCAAAAGCGCGGATTGTACAGCTGTGTTTATGGAAAACGGGCGCGCCGAGAATTGTATGGATCAGGAATTGATGCAGATCGACAACTCTTTCCTTGATCAAATCTCACACGGGATCAATGAAGAATATGATGTGTTGTTTGCTATAGAGCAACAAGAAGAGGAGGAATCGTAATGCCCCTGAATGGTTATTCCTCTTTATGTGAAGAACGTCAGCGTATTATTGTCAGTCGTGACACTGGCACAAGGCGGGAACACAGGGCTGTCAATGAAAAGACCTGTCATGTAACTCAATATAAAATGGATGGTGGTGTAGTATGCGACGTATCCATTCGCTGTGATTTTTTAGTTATGAATGATGATCAGCGAGATGCTTATCTCATTGAATTAAAGGGTTCGGATATTGAGCATGCGTTAGATCAATGTTAACGAGTTTATTTGCCAAGAAAATCAAATTGAAGAGCTGATCTGAATAATATCACAATGAGAAGGACGACTGCCGTAGTAGCAGACGTCTTTTTCATTGTGAAGGTAAACAACCGGCTATCCAAAGCTGAATTATATCGGCAGATGGACGAACAGGTATCGACCTGACATTTCTCGAAAAGTGCAGGATAGAGAAAGGCTATTCATATACAGGAAGAATGTTAATAGAATATTAACGATTTCGTAAGAATTTCACAAAAATATAGAGAATTTTTATTGACTTACCATCCTGAGAACGTTTATTATTTCATCTATGGATAAAGTGAACCCCTTTGTCAAGATAAATTTTTTGCCTTTCGTAAGTTGGATTTGG
>JAJQCL010000031.1:1116-8458 GCA_021202715.1 Lachnospiraceae bacterium | reverse complement strand
CTGAGTCTGGACGATCTGTTCTCGCAGATCAAGTCAGGAAATTTTAAGTAGCTGAACCTGATCATCAAGCAGGATGTCCAGGGCTCCGTGGAGGCTGTGAAGCAGAGTCTGGTGAAGCTCTCCAACGAAGAGGTCGTGGTGAAGGTGATCCACGGCGGCGTGGGTGCCATCAATGAGTCCGATGTTTCTCTGGCTTCGGCGTCCAACGCGATCATCATCGGCTTTAACGTGCGCCCGGATGCCACGGCGAAGTCGATCGCGGAGCAGGAGAAGGTGGACATTCGCCTGTACAAGGTGATTTACCAGGCCATCGAGGATGTGGAGGCGGCCATGAAGGGCATGCTGGATCCGATTTTTGAAGAACAGGTACTGGGTCATGCAGTCGTGCGTCAGACCTTCAAGGCGTCCGGCGTGGGAACGATCGCCGGGGCCTATCTGCTGGACGGCAAGATCGTTCGCGGCTGCAAGTGCCGGATCAGCCGGGATGGGGAACAGCTCTTCGACGGCGATCTGGTGTCCCTGAAGCGGTTTAAGGATGACGTGAAGGAAGTCCTGGCCGGTTTCGAATGCGGCCTGGTGTTTGATAAATTCAATGACCTGAAGGAAGACGACATGGTGGAAGCCTACACGATGGTGGAGGTGCCGCGGACCTGAACCCGGAAATGACCGGAGCAGAACCGGACGGAATGGGAATGTACGACAGTCAAAGAGTGGATGGGAGATCGTCCACTCTTTTCTTCGACAGGGAATGACTCCGGGAATCCCGCACGGGCAGACGGAGACGAGGAGGTTGTTTACTATGAGAAAGAACAGCATTAAAAATATCCGCATCAACAGTGAGGTGCAGAAGGAACTGAGCCGTATCATCCGCGACGAGGTGAAGGATCCCCGCATCCATCCGCTGACGAGCATTACTTCCGTGGAGGTAGCTCCGGACCTGAAGACCTGTAAGGCCTATGTCAGTGTACTGGGCGACGCGGAAGCGGTGGAGAACACGGTGGCCGGACTGCGGAGCGCGGAAGGCTACATCCGCAGCTGCCTGGCCCGGACGGTCAATCTGCGCAATACGCCCCAGATCCGTTTTATCTCAGATCAGTCCATCGAATACGGCGTGTCGATGACACAGAAAATTGATCAGGTCATCGGCGGAGATCGCGGGGAGGAGACGGACGATGAAGATTGAGGAATGGGTGGAGGGGGCCTCCTCGGCTGCCATCCTCGGACACATTCATCCGGACGGAGACTGCGTCGGTTCCTGCCTGGGGCTGCGCAGCTATCTGCGCACTGTGAAACCGGCGCTTCGCGTACAGGTTTATCTGGAACCGTTCGCCGGAGAGTTTCATTTTCTGACAGGAGCGGATGCGGTTTCCCCGGATTTCTGTGAGGAGAAGAGTTATGATGTCTGTTTTGCCCTGGACTGCTCAGACCGGGAACGTCTGGGAGACGCCGTGAGATATCTGGATGCGGCAAAGCGGACGGTCTGTGTGGATCACCACATTACCAACGAGGGCTTTGCCGACGTGAATGTGATCCGCCCGCAGGCCAGCTCCACGTCGGAGGTGCTGGCGGAGTTGATGGAGCCGGAGAAGGTCGACCAGGCGACGGCGGAGTGTCTGTATCTGGGCATCGTCCACGATACCGGTGTCTTCAAGCACTCCAATACCAGTGAGAGGACGATGCAGATCGCCGGGGCGCTGCTGGCAAAGGGCGTTTCTTCCTCGCAGATCATCGATGATACATTTTACCGGAAGACCTTCGCGCAGAACCGAATCCTCGGGTGCGCGCTGCTGGCGGCGGAGCTTCGGCTGGACGGCCGTCTTATTGCCAGCTGCGTGACCGGGGATGATCTGGCGCGCTGCGGCGTGACGAACCGTGATCTGGACGGAATCATCGATCAGCTGCGGGTGACGGAGGGCGTGGAAGTGGCGGTCTTTCTCTATGAAGCGGGGGCTGGCGAGTTCAAGGTCAGTCTGCGCAGCAACGACCTCGTGGATGTCAGCCGGATCGCCCGCTCCTTTGGCGGCGGAGGCCATGTAAAAGCCGCCGGTTGTACAGCGTCCGGCGCCTGTGCGGAGATCCTGGAGCGCATCACGGCTCTGGAGGCGGATGAGCTGCGCCAGGAATCCTGAGACAGGATCCGCCATGTCGGCAGCGCATGGGACGAACAGGAGAGAAATGGACGGAATACTGATTATAAATAAGGAAAAGGGCTTCACTTCCCACGATGTGGTGGCGAAGCTGCGGGGGATCCTCCGGCAGAAAAAGATCGGTCACACCGGAACGCTGGATCCGAATGCGGAGGGCGGCCTGCCTGTGTGCCTGGGAAAAGCGACCAAAGTCTGTGATCTTCTGACAGATACGGATAAGTGCTACGAGACGGTTATGCGGCTTGGCATAGAGACGGACACGCAGGATCTGACCGGGACGGTGCTGGCCAGGAAGCCGGTGGAGGCCACGGAGGAGGAGATCCGGGCGGCAGCGGAGAGCTTTGTGGGCCCGTATGCGCAGGTGCCTCCCATGTATTCGGCTCTGAAGGTGAACGGGCAGAAGTTATACGATCTGGCGCGGGCCGGCCGGGAGGTGGAGCGCGCTCCGCGTCCGGTGAAGATTTACTCTTTGCAGATTCTGGCGTGCGATCTGCCCCGGGTGCGTCTGCGGGTGGAATGCTCCAAAGGGACCTACATCCGCACGCTTTGTCATGATATCGGTCAGAAACTGGGCTGCGGCGCTGCGGTGGAGGAACTGATCCGGACCCGTGTCGGACGTTTTGATTTGGCGCAGGCAAGGACACTGGGGGAGATCGAACAGCTGCGGGACCGAGGGGAACTTGCGGGCGTGCGGATCCCGTTGGAAACACTGTTCGAGGAGCTGCCGCATTTCCGGGTACATCCGGAACGGGACGTGGCACTGCAAAATGGAAATGCCCTGCGGCTTTCCTGGGGGGAGGCCTCCGCCTCCCTGCAGGGAGAGTGCGCGGTCTGTTTCTCAGACGGCCGTTTCGCGGCGGTCTATGAGAGGCAGGGGGAGACGGATCTCCTGAAAGTAAAAAAAATGTTCGTGTAATGCAGACAGAAAGCGGTGGATATGTTTTACATTCATGAGACAGAGAAAATCAGGCAGGAGCGGCCTTCGATCATCATGATCGGGAAATTTGACGGATTTCACCGGGGACACCAGAAGATCCTGCGGGAAGCGGTGGCCGACCGTACAGGAGACCGACAGGTCGTGGTGTTTACCTTTTCGCGTTCTCCGCAGGCAGTCCTGACGGGACGGGGCGGGACAAGCCTGAATACCCGTCGGGAGAAGCTGGCTCTGGCGGAGCGATTCGGAGCGGACGGTATGATCGAGTATCCGTTTACGGAGGAAGTACGCCGTATGTCGGCAGAGACGTTTCTGCATGAGATTCTTCTGGAACAGCTGCGGGTCTGTGAGATCGTGGCAGGGCCGGACTGTCGCTTCGGGTATGAGAGGCAGGGAGACATGGCGTTTCTGAAGGAAAAATCCCGGGAGCTGGGATTTGCCCTGCGTATCGTCGAGAAGGAACGCTATGAGGGAGAGGTGATCAGCAGCAGCCGGATCCGGGCGGCTCTGCTCCGGGGCGATGTGGAGGAGGCCGACACCATGCTGGGCTATTCGTTCGGCTATGAAGCGGAGATCGTTCACGGTCGGCGTCTGGGCCGGAAGTTGGGGTTCCCGACGATCAATCAGGAGATTCCTCTGGGAAAGCTGGTCCCGGCCATGGGCGTCTATGCGGCCGAGATCTTTCTGGAGGGACAGCGTTTCCGGGGCATCGCCAACGTGGGAGTCAAACCGACGGTCTCCGACGGGGAAGAGAAGGCAGGGCATCGGATTGCAGGCATTGAGACAAGCATCTTTGATTTCCATCAGGATGTCTATGGAAAACGGGCCCGCGTGGAGCTGAAGCACTTTATCCGACCGGAAAAGCATTTTGCAACACTGGAAAGTCTGAAGGGGCAGGTGGAACGGGATACAAAAATCGTGCGGGAATACTGGAAACGGGCTTGACAGAGGAAAGCAGGAATGTTATGATGTGATTTGTAACATTTTTGTAACAAGTATGCAATGAATCGTCATTGCCCAGTTTTTTGGAGGTGAATTTTTTGCTTCGCAGGACAACAAAAATCGGCCTGTTGCTGGCAACCGCATGGATATGCGGGGTGGCGACGCCGGTTTTCGCTGATTCCGCTGATTCTGTGTCCGGGCTCGCGGGGAGCGCCGCTCTTCTGGAGCAGTACTACAACCGGGAAGCCGGACAGGAGACAGAAGAACCGGAATCAGAGGAGGCTGTCACAGAAGAAACATCCGTTCCAGTGACATCGGAGGCGGAGACACCGACGGAAGAGGAAACGACGGAACAGATCGGAGAGACAGAGCCGGAAGCGGCGGAGACAGACGCCGCAGAATCGGACGAACCGGAAGCTGAGTCGGAGGCCGGGGACGCGTCGGAGACGCAGTACGAACAATCGGATGAGGCGGAGAGCGGGGAAGAGACCGCAGACGCATGGGAGAGCCGACTGGCGGAGGCCAGGACGACGGCTTTAAACACCTATGACAATCTTGGCATGGCGTCTCTGGACGGCGGTTATCTGAACGTGCGGGAGAAGGCCAGTACGGAAGCGACGGTCATTGGCCAGATGGAAAATGGAGACGCCTGTGAGATTCTGGATGCGGAGGACGGCTGGTACTATATTTCCTCCGGCTCTGTGGAAGGGTATGTTTCCTCGGACTATATCCTGACCGGCGATGCGGCCGAGGAGGCGGCGGTCGCCGCGATGGTGCTGAAGATCCAGATCACGACCGAGACGCTGAATGTGCGCACGGAGCCCTCAGAGGATGCTTCCGTTCTGACACAGGTGGGGATCGATGAGCGCTATGATTTTATTGAGAATCTGGGCGACTGGATTGAGATTGAGGTGAACGACGACTCCAGCGGTTACGTGTCGAGCGACTATGTAAAGCTGCGTTACACGCTGCCGAAGGCCACGGTGGTGGAACCGGAGGAGGAGAGCGAGGAGGCGGAAGAAGCCTCCGCGGAGGTCTCTCTGCGGGATCAGATCGTGTCCTATGCCATGCAGTTCCTTGGAAATCCCTATGTCTGGGGCGGCGAGAGCCTGACGAACGGCTGTGACTGTTCCGGATTTACCATGTTGATTTACCGGCATTTTGGCATCAGCCTTCCGCACTACAGTGTTTCTCAGTCGAAAAAGGGACGCACGGTGGATTCCGGCAGCATGCAGCCCGGAGATCTCGTCTTCTACGCCAGCGGCGGCACAATCAACCATGTGGCCATGTATATCGGAAATGGACAGGTGATCGGCGCCCAGAGCACGAAGTCCGGCATCGCGATCCGCAGCTGGAACTATCGCACACCGGTGAAGATCGTCAGCGTGCTCGGATAAAAAGTCTATTTACAAGCCGGAGGCATTATGCTATAATCTCCGGTGTTCGCCGATGCGCGGCTGTTGGAATCTCCGACCGCAGCCTGGCATCCGGTGAGAATTTATGTAAGGAGGAAATCAGGTCATGATTTCAAAAGAAAAGAAAGCTGAGATTATTGCCGAGTACGGCAGAACCCCCGGCGACACGGGCTCTCCCGAGGTGCAGGTGGCACTTCTGACTGAGAGAATCGCCGAACTGACTGCGCATCTGCAGGAGCATCCGAAGGATCATCATTCCCGGAGAGGCCTTCTGATGATGGTAGGTCAGCGCCGCGGTATGCTGGATTACCTGAAGAAGAACGACATTGAGCGTTATCGTTCTCTCATTGCTCGTCTGGGTATCCGGAAATGATCTGACTTCTGGGTGGGGCGTTCGCTCCACCCTGTTCCTGTTTTTAAGGATGAGAATATTTCGGGCGGATTTCTTCGAGACCACTGAAAAGAAGGCCGTACAGGGCGGTTTTCTTTTCAGTAGTTTCGATGAGCTGCCCGTCAAATACATGGAAAAGGAGATTATCATGTACAAAACGTATTCAATGGAATTGGCAGGCAGAACCCTGACTGTGGATGTGGGCCGTGTGGCGGCGCAGGCCAACGGCGCTGCGTTCATGCACTATGGGGATACGGTGATCCTCTCGACGGCCACCGCCTCGGACAAGCCCCGGGACGGGATCGACTTCTTCCCTCTCAGCGTCGATTACGAAGAGAAGATGTATGCCGTGGGCAAGATCCCCGGCGGCTTCAACAAGAGGGAGGGAAAGGCCAGCGAGAACGCCGTGCTGACAGCCCGTCTGATCGACCGCCCCATGCGGCCGCTGTTCCCCAAGGATTATCGCAATGATGTGACGCTGAGCAATCTGGTGATGAGCGTGGATCCGGACTGCAATCCGGCGATCGTGGCCATGCTCGGCTCCTCCATCGCTGCTTCAATTTCGGATATTCCCTTTGACGGCCCGATTGCCGGGACCATGATGGGACTGATCGATGGAGATCTGATCATTAATCCGACCACGGAGCAGAAGCAGATCTCTGACCTCGCACTGACCGTGGCCTCCACACGTGATAAGGTGATCATGATCGAAGCCGGCGCCAACGAAGTGCCGGAGGATGTGATGTACCGGGCGATTCTGGCAGCGCATGAGACGAATGTCAAGATCATCAAATTCATTGATACGATCATCGCCGAGTGTGGGAAAGCCAAGCATACCTATACGAGCTGCACGGTGCCGGACGCACTGTGGGAGGATATGACGGCGTTTGTCTCGGATCAGGAGATGGAGGAAGCAGTCTTTACTGACGTGAAGCAGGTGCGGGACGCCAATATCAAGGCGATTCAGGAGAAGCTGGAGGCTCGCTATGCGGAGGAGCATCCTGAGTGGCTGGAGGCCGTGGGCGAGGCTCTGTACAAATATCAGAAGATCACGGTGCGCCGGATGATTCTGCGGGATCACAAACGTCCCGATGGACGGGCTTTGACGGAGATCCGTCCTCTTGCGGCGGAGATCGATCTGCTGCCGATGGCGCATGGCTCGGGCATGTTTACCCGCGGTCAGACGCAGATTCTCAATGCCTGCACGCTGGCGCCCATGTCCTCCGCGCAGAAGATCGATGGTCTGGATCTGAGTGTGACCAGCAAGAGATATATGCATCACTATAATTTCCCGTCCTTCTCCGTGGGTGAGACCAAGCCCTCCCGGGGACCGGGACGGCGGGAGATCGGCCACGGTGCGCTGGCGGAGAGAGCGCTGCTCCCTGTGCTTCCGAGCGAAGAGGAATTCCCTTACGCGATTCGTACTGTGTCGGAAACGCTGGAGTCCAACGGCTCCACTTCGCAGGCCAGCGTGTGCGCTTCCTGTCTGTCGCTGATGGCGGCCGGCGTGCCG
>JAJQCL010000031.1:0-1106 GCA_021202715.1 Lachnospiraceae bacterium | reverse complement strand
TTTTTCTTTCTGAATTGGGACCGGTGTCTCCCTTGCAGACTATGTGATCCTGTCGGTAATCCAGGGCCTGGAGGATTTCTTTGGCGATATGGATTTCAAGGTAGCCGGAACCCACAAGGGCATCACAGCCATTCAGATGGATATCAAGATCCATGGCCTGACGGAGCAGATCATTCATGAAGCGCTTGAGAGGACCCGCGAGGCGCGTCTCTATATTATGGATGAGGTGATGGCGCCGGTGATCAGCGAGCCCCGTCCCGAGGTGGCTCCTCACGCTCCCAAGATCTGCCAGATCTCCATCAATCCGGAGAAGATTGGCGATGTCATCGGTAAGCAGGGCAAGGTCATCAATAAGATTATTGAAGATACCGGCGTGCAGATCGATATCACCGATGATGGAAATGTGGCGATCTGCGGTACCGACAAGGAGATGATCCAGAAGGCGATCCATATCGTGGAGACCATCGTCAACGACGTGGAACCCGGACAGATCTTCACCGGCAAGGTCGTTCGCATCATGAATTTCGGCGCTTTCGTGGAACTGGCTCCCGGCAAAGACGGCATGGTGCACATTTCCAAGCTCAGCAAGAAGCGTGTGGCGCGGGTCGAGGATGTGGTGAATATCGGCGATGAGGTCACCGTAAAGGTCATCGAGGTCGACAAGATGGGCCGCATCAACCTGAGCATGCGGGATGTGGAGCAGAATGTAAGACAGAGATAAGACGAATCTGTGTCCGCGGGAGACGGTCTGTTTCCCGCGGATCGTTTGCATTTTGGAATATTATTTCCGGTTTTTTCCGGTGAAAAAAGTGCGAAATGGGGGAAGTTTTATTTGACATTTAATCCCCGGCGTATATAATTATAGTGAGCGAAGATAAATCGGTCATTCGCTGTTCTTCTTATGCACGGGATCAGGTAGAGATGACTGTTTGCCTGGTCTGTGCTCAGTGCGGTCGTAAACGGTATAAAACCGTTTGCTATACAATCTGGCAGTTCATAAATTTTACAATGAAAGCCCAAGAAGCGGAGCCAAAGGCGAACGCTTGCTGTGCATACCCTGCGGGTAGATTGGTTGCTTTCATGTATACATGCGGCGCTTAGCGAAG
>JAJQCL010000163.1:17282-28757 GCA_021202715.1 Lachnospiraceae bacterium | reverse complement strand
TTCGATGAACAGACATTCAAACAATGCCTGCGCCTGCTGCTCTAAATTCTTGTTTCTAACCACAGGAGCAAAGCGAAAAATATAAGATAAGTAACATAAGGAGCAAATAATTATGTCAGGATTTTATACCGAAGCGGATTATGAAAATTCTGTAATAGAATTATTGGAAGGAATGGGTTATACCCATGTGTACGGTCCTGACATCGAGCGGAATTTCCGAAGTCCTCTTTATGATGAAGTACTCGAGAGCTGCATCACAAACCTGAATCCTTCCTTACCGGAGGATGCAATTGCCGATGCTCTGTACAAGCTGCGCAATTTTGAAAATGGCGAGCTTGTGCAGAAAAATGAGCTGTTCATGGACTACCTCCAAAACGGTATTCCTGTGCGTTATTTTGTAAAGGGCGAAGAACGCTCTTCGATCGCCTACCTTGCTGATTATAATGATCCTGACAATAACTCCTTTATCGTTGCCAACCAGTGGACGTTCGTTGAAAACAGCAAGAAGCGTCCTGACGTGATTCTGTTCCTGAACGGTCTGCCTGTGGTCATTGTGGAATTGAAGTCACCCTCCAGAGAGGAAACAGATGCAAGCGAGGCATATCTGCAACTTCGAAACTATATGCAGGAAATTCCGTCCATGTTTATTTATAACGCAATCTGCGTTATGAGCGACATGGGGACAAGCAAGGCCGGAACAATCACGTCCGGCGAAGATCGCTTCATGGAGTGGAAAACGAAGGACGGAAGCTATGAGAATACGCAGTATGCACAGTTTGACACGTTCTTTGAGGGGATGTTCCAGAAGGAACGGTTGTTGGATATTATAAAGAATTTCATTTGCTTCTCTAACGATGGCCTGAATCAGATTAAGATACTGGCGGGTTATCACCAATATTTTGCTGTGAGAAAGGCAATTGAATCTACAAAGCGCGCCACAGTCACTGACGGCAAGGGCGGCGTGTTCTGGCATACGCAGGGCAGTGGAAAGTCCTTGTCGATGGTGTTCTATGCTCATCTCCTGCAGGAGGCACTGGACAGCCCCACGATCGTAGTTCTCACAGATCGGAATGACCTTGATGATCAGCTCTACGGCCAATTTGCGAAGTGTAAATCGTTCTTGCGTCAGGATCCGATGCAGGCAGAGAGTCGGGAGCATTTGAAGTCATTGTTAGCTGGCCGTCAGGCGAATGGCATCATCTTCACCACCATGCAAAAATTCGAGGAATCCCATGATTCCCTGTCTGACAGGCGCAACATTGTCGTCATGGCCGACGAAGCCCATCGGGGTCAGTACGGACTTGCAGAAAAAATAAAATTTACGAAAAATAGTGAGGGTCAGGAAATTGCGAAGCGTGTGGTAGGTACGGCACGAATCATCCGAAACAGTCTGCCGAATGCCACATACATTGGCTTTACCGGCACCCCGATCTCTTCCAAGGACCGCAGCACCCGCGAAGTGTTTGGCGATTATATAGACATTTATGATATGACGCAGGCTGTTGAGGATGGCGCGACTAGACCGGTTTATTATGAGAGTCGTGTTATAAAACTAAAGCTGGACGAAGCAACGCTGAAGCTCATTGATACGGAATATGATATCATGGCGAATAATGCCGATCCGGATGTCGTGGAAAAAAGCAAGCGTACCCTTGGGCAAATGGAAGCTGTACTTGGGAATAACGAAACCATCAATTCGCTGGTGTGCGATATCCTCGACCACTATGAAAACTATCGTGAGAACTTATTGACCGGTAAGGCGCTGATTGTAGCCTATTCACGCGCCATCGCGATGAAGATATATCATCGCATTCTGGAACTTAGACCCGGATGGACAGACAAAATTGCTGTTGTCATGACAGAGAGCAATAAAGACCCGGAGGAATGGCGCAAGGTTATCGGCAACAAGCATCACAAAGATGAGTTGGCGAAGAAATTTAAAGACAATAACAGCCCTCTGAAAATCGCAATCGTTGTGGATATGTGGCTGACCGGCTTTGATGTACCTTCTCTTGCTACAATGTATGTGTACAAGCCGATGTCCGGCCATAATCTGATGCAGGCCATCGCCAGGGTAAACCGGGTCTTCCGCGACAAGGAGGGTGGTCTTGTTGTGGACTATGTTGGAATCGCATCCGCTCTGAAACAGGCGATGAATGATTACACTGTTCGCGATAAGAAAAACTACGGTGATACAGATGTCGCAAAGGTAGCATATCCGAAATTCCTGGAGAAGCTGTCTGTCTGTCGTGACTTGTTTTACGGCTTCGATTATACCCTGTTTACCACGGGCAGTGACCTTGAACGGGCAAGGACAATCAGCGGTGCTGTAAACTTTATCGTTGACCGCGACAAGGAAGAAGACAGAACTACCTTTATTAAGGAAGCACTGATGTTGCATCAGGCTTTATCCCTTTGCTCCTCTCTTGTATCGGAAGAGCTGCGATTTGAAGCAGCGTTCTTCGAGTCTGTTCGCGTTCTCACCGTCCGGCTGATGAACCAGGGCGGCGGTAAGAAAATCTCTTTGCCAGAAATGAACCAGCGAATTAATGATCTCTTAAAACAGAGCATTAAAAGCGAGGGTGTTATCAACCTGTTTTCTGATATCGAACAGGAATTCTCTCTGTTTGATCCGAAGTTCCTTGAGGAAATTTCCAAAATGAAGGAAAAGAACCTCGCTGTCGAACTTCTGAAAAAGCTGATTGCAGAACAGGTGCAGATCTATCGCCGCACGAATGTGGTGAAGTCAGAGAAATTCAGTGAGATTATTCAGCGGACGATGAACTCTTATCTCAACGGAATGCTGACAAATGAGCAGGTGATAGAAGAACTTATGAATCTTGCTAAACAAATATCTGAGGCGCACAAGGAGGGGGAGCAGCTTGGGCTGACCGCCGATGAGCTGGCCTTTTATGATGCACTCACCAAACCACAGGCAATCAAAGATTTTTATGAGAATGAAGAGCTGATTGCTATTACCAAAGAGCTGGCGGACACGCTTCGTAAGAACCGCACCATTGACTGGCAAAAGAGAGATTTCGCTCGTGCCAGGATGCGGATGTTGATCAAGAAACTTTTGAAGAAACATAAGTATCCGCCGGAAGGGATGGAAGATGCTGTACAGACGGTTATGACGCAGTGTGAACTGTGGACGGATCATACAGATTACGAGGGCCCCGATTTGAAGATCGCTCGTTATGATTTTCAGAATGGCAGGTACTTGAGTATGGTAGCAGAAGAAGCATCCCCTTATGGTAATGGTTGAATTTATGAGGGTTAGGGAATTACTTGCATAGCATGTTTTTTTCAGATATAATACACAAAAATCGTTATTTCGGAAATCTGAGAGCGATAAGAAACCGTTATTTCAGGAAAACAGCAAAAATTTGGGGGGACAGGAGTATGATGAAAAAGAGAAGTAAGCTGGTTGTATCGTTTGCATTGATCGCAGGTCTTACGCTGACGGCCTGCGGCACATCTTCCACGCCGGAGGATACGACGGAAGCCGCCGGGGCAGAGACAACGGAAATGGAAACTTTGTTCGCAGGGGAAAGCTCTACGCCGACGCAGACGGAGGAGAGCAGCGAGGAAGCTGTTGAAACGGAAGGTTCGATGGCGGATGATTCTGAAACTTCTTCATCGGATGATACGACAGCAGCTGTTACGGCCCCGCAAATCACCAGCGAGACGACGTACAGGAACTGGTACAGTGAAGACGGAGAGCAGTGGCTGATGCAGGCGGAGTGCGACAGCATTCAGGTGCAGGGAGAGGACTGCGACCGGCTCTGTGAAGCGGTGAATCTCTGGAATGAAGAGCAGACGGCTTCTTTCTGGGAGAGCTGTGAGGAGCTGGCTGAGGAGGCGGCCGCTTCCATCGGCGAGGTGGAAACAGATCCGGATAGCTATTATTACGACTCCAGCCGGGAGATTGAAGTGACCCGTGCGGATAAGAGTGTCCTGAGCCTGACAATTCTGTACTACAGCTATGTGGGAGGCATACACGGAGACTCCGGGTATACCACAGTGAATTTCAGCACAGAGAGCGGAGAGATCCTGACGTTAAATGATATCCTGGAGGATGCCGATGGATTTCAGGAGGCGGCGCAGACTTATATCGTGGAAAAACTGAGCGAGGAACATGCTGACGAGCTCTTCGAGGGATATGAGGAGACCGTTGCCGCCATGTGGGAGGCCGAACCGATCTGGTATCTGGATGCAGAAGGGATCACCTTTGTCTTTAATCCCTATGAGATCGGCCCCTATGCGATGGGAACGGTCTGTGTGACCTGCCCCTATGATGAAGTGAGCGGATATATGAAGGAAGAGTATGCCGGCCTGCAGGGAACAGGCGCCGCGAAGTTCTCAGAGAATACAGAGATTAAAACAGAGCTCGGTACGGTCTCTGTGAAGATGGAAGTGGACGAGGACTATGGGATGTCTCCGGTCTCCGTGTGTCTGGACGAGGAGTCTGTGTCTGCCGGAGAATTTGGCAGCTTCGGGGAAGCGTATCTGCTGCAGTTGGCGGATGGACGCAGCTTTGTGCTTTTCGATGCGGACTATATGTCGGATGACTATGTGACATTCCTCTATGAAATCACAGACGGTACGGTCATTCTGCGGAGCAGTCTGGAGAGTGTCAGTCTGGAGCGGGGGACGGTGAGCGCCGGGGGGATGACACTGGTTATGCGTCTGGGCGTTCTGGGGAACTATGATTCTCTCATGGAGTATGAAATCGGGGAGGATGGCGCGCTCGAACAGGCGGAGGAGGTCTTCGAGATCCTGCAGGATGGCTATGCCTGGCATATTCTGACGCTTGTAAAGGATCTTCCGGTCACGATAAACGGGGAATCTGCCGTACTTCCGGAGGGCAGCCGCATCCGGATCACGGGCACGGACAATGCCGGAACCGCGTATTTTACGGAGGAGGATACCGGGGAAAACGGGAGTATTTCCTACGAGTACGGCGATGAGGAAAATGTGTGGGAGCTGTATATTGACGGCGTTTCTGAGTACGACTATTTTGAATTCCTCCCCTATGCGGGATAGGGAGCGATGGAATCACCGTGTTTTCTGCAGAATGGGAAAATGCTTCTGGCGGAACAGAAACTGTCTGCCTGTAAGAGGTATGAACAGAGTGTATGAAATTGAAACCGCTGCGGCGGAAATGAAACGAGCCAGGTCGAAAGGATTTGCTTTCGGCCTGAAACTTTGTTATGATACGGGAAGAACTTTGAGGATATAGAAGCAGAGGGAATTCTTTTTTCGATCCAGACAACAGAGAAGAAAGGACAGACTCACATGGCAGAAATCATTTTTCAGTTCGAGACGGGCGAACCGGTGCGTGCGGAGGCGAATCTGGGGGAGAATCTCCTGGAGGTGGCGCGCAGCCACAATGTGGCGATCGATGCGCCCTGCTCCGGCAACGCGTCCTGCGGGAAATGCCGGGTGAAGCTGGTGCGCGGAGCGGTGGATGCGGAGAAGACGCTTCACATCACGCAGGAGGAGTATGACGCCGGATGGCGGCTGGCCTGTGTCAGTAAGGTCTCCGGCGATGTGACGGTGCTGGTGCCGGACATTGCCTCGGCCTATAAGAGCCGCATGAAGGTGGCGGATTTAAGCTCCGGCGAGGAGCTGGCGATCTTTGATGCGACCATGGAGGAACTGCAGGGCGCGGGCATTGTCTTTGAAAATACTTTCCGCGTGATTCCGCTGACGATGGCGGCGCCGACGCTCGATGATACGATGCCGGATAACGAGCGGCTGCTCTGGGCGCTGCGGAGTGAGACCGGGTGCGAGGACATTTCGATTACCTTCCAGGTGCTGCAGTCCCTCTCTCAGGTGCTGCGGGACAGTGATTTTCAGGTGCAGGCAGTGGTGACACAGAAAGGCGCGGGGCTGAAGGTGATGAATGTGCTCCCGGCGGACCGCGAAGCCGTGGCGGCCGGGCTGGCCATCGACATCGGCACGACGACGGTTTCAGCGGTCCTGACGGATCTGTTGACCGGGAGGATCCTCGCCAAGGCCTCGGCAGGAAACGGGCAGATCCGCTATGGCGCGGACGTCATTAACCGGATCATCGAATCCACGCGGGCCGGCGGACGGAAACGGCTCCAGAAGGCTATTATTGAAGAAACGCTGAATCCGCTGATCGCGGAGATGTGCAAGAGCGCGAAGATTCCCGTGACCTGGATCTACCGTCTGTGTATCGCCGGAAATACGACGATGAACCATTTGCTTCTGGGCGTGTATGCGGATCCGGTGCGTATGGAACCTTACATTCCCACCTTCTTCTATACGCATGCAGTGAAAGCGCACGATCTCGGTCTTTTCGCGGCGCCGGAGGCGAAGGTGGTGATCTCGCCCAACACGGGCAGCTATGTGGGCGGTGACATCACAGCCGGGGCTCTGTCGAGCTGTATCTGGGACAAGGACGAGTTCTCTCTGCTCATTGATCTGGGAACCAACGGCGAGATTGTTTTCGGCAACCGGGATTTTCTCATGAGCTGTGCCTGCTCGGCCGGTCCGGCCTTTGAGGGCGGCGATATCAGTTGCGGGATGCGGGCCACGGACGGGGCCATCGAGGCCTGTACGATCGATAAAGAGACGATGGAACCCAGCTTCCGCATCGTCGGGGAGGAGGGGCAGAAGCCGGTGGGGCTCTGCGGCTCCGGCATCATCGACGTGATCTGCGAGCTGTTCCGCTGCGGCATCATCAATGCCAAGGGGCTGTTCGTCCGCGAGGGACCGCGCGTGCGGCGTAATGAGCACGGGATGGGAAGCTATGTGCTGGCTTTCCGCGAGGATGCGGCTTCCGTCAAAGACATCGAGATCACTGAGGTGGACATCGATAATTTCATCCGTGCCAAGGGAGCCATCTTCTCGGCTATCCATGTCCATTACATCGGCAATTCCTCCCAGTCGGGCGCCTACACGATCCTGCTGTCGGATGCGGCAGAGGAGAAGGTGCATGAGATCGCCTCGAATATGACGTATGTGGAGCTGAGCACCAATCCGGGCTATATGGATGAGTTCGTGGCGGCCTGTTTCCTGCCTCACACGGATGCAGCCCTGTTCCCCAGTGTTATGGAAGAGTTGGGCGAGTAAGATCCGTAAGTGACCGGAAGTGATAAGGCGCTTGCGATGCAGAGAAAAAACTGTGGGGAGTCCGACGGACAAACAGGCGTCTGTCGGATCCTTTCTGCAAGGAATAGAATGCGGAGAATCAATATGGTTGACAGAACTCAAATCAAAAATAATAAAGAAGAGGTGCCGTGGGAGCACTATCTGGAACAGTTTCAGGATATCGATCCGGCGGCTGCGGCGGCGCGCTGCCGGATTCCCTATGACGAAGAGAGGAAGGAATTCACGGTCGTGCTGCTGGGCGTGACCTATCAGGTACATTTCCCGGATTTCGCGGTGCGCACGGAGGAGACGGGCTTCGCGGCTCTGCGGGACCTGACATCGGCGAGGATTCTGGTGATCCGCTACCTGATCGAGGGGACATATTTCCCGGCGGGAGGGAAATATCTGACCTTCCGCGAATCCCCCTGGGGAGAGGTTTATCATGTACAGTTCTCCGGGCGCTGCCTGTCGCGGCTGGCCTTCGGTTTCGGTTATAAGCTGCCGGTGTTCGCGGAAGCCATGCAGACCCTCGGGGGCGAGCGGGTCTCTACGGGAGATGAAGGGTACCGTTTTGAACTGATGCCCGGATTTACTCTGCAGTTCATCCTCTGGGGGGCGGATGATGAATTTCAGCCCTCCTCGCAGATCCTCTTCTCGGACAATATTCCGCTTTCCTTCTCGGCGGAGGACCTGGTGGTGATGGCCGAGATCGCGATCACCACGCTGAAGCAGACGGCGCAGAGGCTGGAGAAAAAAGAGCGCACGGAGGCGGGGAAATGACATACGAGGAAGCACTTTCCTATATTCATAAGGTGAACTGGCTGGGTGTCAAGCCGGGACTGGGTCGGACCCGGGAGCTTCTGGCGAAGCTGGGGAATCCGGAGCAGGAACTGAAATTTGTTCATATTGCGGGAACGAACGGCAAGGGATCCACGGCGGCGATGACCGCATCCGTTCTGGAGCGGGCCGGTTACCGGGTCGGCCTCTATACCTCGCCCTTCATCCACCGCTTCAATGAGCGGATGCAGGTGAACGGCGAGAGTATCGGGGATGAAGAGCTGGCGGAGCTCACGGAAATGATGCGGCCGCTGGCGGAGTCCATGGAGGATGCCCCGACGGAATTTGAACTGATCACGGCTCTGGCGATGGAGTATTTCCGGCGTCACGCCTGCGAGATCGTCGTGCTGGAGGTGGGACTGGGCGGAGAACTGGATTCCACCAATGTGATCTCTGTTCCCGAGGTGGCGGTCATCACCTCCATCGGTCTCGATCATACCGCTGTGCTGGGAAATACGCTGGCGGAGATCGCCTCCGCCAAGGCGGGGATCATCAAAGAGGGCGGCGACGTGGTTTCTTACGGGAAAAACCCGGAGGCGGACGCGGTGATCGAGGCAGTCTGCCGGGAGAAGCAGGCGCGGCTACACTGGCCGGACTATGATTCACTGCGCCCGGTCTGCCGGGCGCTGACGGGCCAGACCTTCGATTATGGCGAGCTGCAGGGGCTTCGCATTCCTCTGCTGGGGCTCTATCAGCTGGACAATGCGGCCGTGGCACTGACAGCACTGGACGTTCTGCGGGAAAAGGGCTGGAAGATCACGGAGGAGAACATCCGCGAAGGGCTGGCCGCGACGCGCTGGACCGGACGGCTGGAGCTGCTGTCGGAGCATCCGGCAGTGGTGGTGGACGGCTCCCACAATCCGCCCGGGATCCGCGCCACGGCGGAGAGCCTGCGCACCTATTTCGGAGAAAGGAAGATCACCTTTCTGGTGGGCGTGATGGCAGACAAGGATGTGGATACCATTCTGTCGACGCTTTATCCGCTGGCGGGTGAATTTATCACTTTGACGCCGGACAATCCGGGCCGTGCCATGCCGGCGGCGGAACTGGCGGAACGGCTGCGTGGCCTGGGAGATCTTCCGGTGACAGTAGCTTCCTCCATCGGCGAGGGATGCCGGACCGCGTTGGCTCACGCCGGAGCGGAGGGCGTGATCTGCGCCCTGGGCTCTCTTTATATGGTGGGGGACATGACGCGGGAGATCAAAAAATGCCTGGCGAAATGAAGAACGGGGGGTCAGAGACATCTGATCCCCCCCAAATTTTTCAAACCATGAATAATTTTCATGAAACCAATGCTTTACTTTCATGATTTTCTGTGTTATACTCACACACAGTTCGGGGGAGTCTACTCCCGGCGCCCCAGAGAAGGGATTTCCCGCAGGGGCAGGAGGTTTTTATGATGAGTCAGGCGTACGTGTATTTTTCATTTACGAGCTTTTGCTTTGCAGGGTTTACCGGCAGGGCTGTTCGTGATGGGATGAAGACGGACGCGTGATTTCATCCGGCACAGGATCAGAGTGCAGCGAACGGCCCGGCAGACGAAACGTCTGTGGGGTCTTTTCATTTACTATGAAAGTCCCGGACGGCGGCAATGTGGACTGCGTGTTTACACGCAGGGGCACATTGACATCGGACGGGCTAACCCGTATGAGTATGTAGGCCGATAGGCCGGAATACGAATGCGGGTGACAGCTGCGGGAGTGCGAAGCACGGAGCAGCTGACTTTCATACAGGGCGGCACAGATTTGAAAACGAAAAGGAGAAGAAAGGCCATGCAGAAGTTGGAGAGCAGAAAGAAAGTGACCGTGAAGGGTAAAGTGTTCGGCGGAGAGAAGGTTCTCTCGTGTATTCCCATGGTGCCCAAGACGATGGAGGCGCTTCTGGAGGACACGAAGACCATTGCCGCGCTGAAGCCCGACGGCATTGAGTGGAGAATCGATTCCTTCGAGGGAGCGGGCGACCCTGAGGCGTCTGTAGCGGCCCTCAAGGCGATCCATCCGCTGGTCAGCGACATCGTTGTTATTTTTACACTGCGGAACAAGGCCGAGGGCGGCGCACAGGATTTGACACAGGAGCAGCGTATGGCAACCATCAAAGCCTGCGTCGAGACCGGCCTCGTGGATGTTGTGGATTTCGAGCTGAACAGCAATACGCCGGAGGAGATTCAGACTGTGCGGCAGCTCTGCACGGACAACGGCACGGCTCTGATTCTTTCCGCTCACAATTTCAAGGAGACTCCTTCCGAGGAGGATATCATGGCGACCCTGGAGGCCGAGCAGGCGGCGGGCGCTGATATCTGCAAATATGCGGTCATGCCGAAGGATTTTGACGACGTACTGTCCCTGATGCGGGCGACCTATCGTTCGCGCATGGGCAAGATTGAGTGCCCCATCATCACCATGTCCATGAGTGAGACGGGCAAGATTACCCGGGTCATCGGCGACAGCTACGGATCCGATCTGAGCTTCGTGCTCGGCACCGAGGCCAGCGCGCCCGGCCAGATTCCCGTGAAGGTCATCAACCAGCTCTGGGAACTGCTGAAATAACCATCGCTCCTTAAGTTTCAGGCATGGCAACGCCGGTCGGCTGCGCCATGCCTGTTTTCATCCTTTGCATAGTGAAAGGTTCTATTTCCTCCCGTCACATCATAGAATGGATATAGTGAACGCGGTCCTCTTTGCCGGAGCATTTCGGCAGGAAACCGTAGAGACAGGCCGGATCGAGATGGCTGTCTGAAGATGATGGGTCGGGAGGTTCTTCTATGATGGAATATAAAAGATTTGTATCCTATCTGTACCGCTACGAGGGCGGACAGAGGGAGCGGAATGCCGGATTTGTCAGGCTGGAGGTGAGAAACAGCCAGTGCCGAATCCGGATTTTTTTGCATCATCTTCCGGAAATGCAGACCGAGGGGGAAGCGTGGATGTTTCGACAGGAGGGTGAGCGCTTTCAGATGGTGCCGCTGGGGCGGTTTACGGTGCGGGAGGGCGGTGTGGAGGTGTGTCTGGCCACGCGGGCCGACAGCTTCCTGGATACGGGGCTGCCGGTGACGGCCTTTCGCGGACTGGCTGTCTTTCTGGGAGCGGAGGAACGGCTGTATCTGACCGTCTGGGACGACGAACCCGTGAATCTGGCAGTGATCCGGCGGCGGGGAGAGGAGCCAGAAGCGGAACCGGAGATGGAAAAAGTGGAAGAGAGGGTGGATTCCGGAGAGACAGGGACTTCGCTCGAGGTGCCTTCCGGGAAAGAAAACATATCTGTAGACGCAGATGCTTCGCTTGAGAAGGAAGAGCCCCCCGTGGAGAAGGCGGAATCATCTGCGGAGAGGGAAGGTATTCCTGTGGAGAAGGCTGACCCTTTCACTGAAAAGGAAATCATTCCTGTGGAAAATCAGCGCCAGTCCATCGAACGGGATTTCCGCATCTGGTGGCGGCAGCTTCTGGAGGCAGGGGCCGCCGTGGTGGAGAAATACGTGGGACAGCGGCAGGCGCGGCTTGAGACGGCGGAGATTTCTAC
>JAJQCL010000163.1:0-17272 GCA_021202715.1 Lachnospiraceae bacterium | reverse complement strand
AATTCCAGCAAGATCTCGTTCGGCGGCTCCTTGCCGGATTCTTCCGGAGAGATCTCCATTGGCGCTTCCTTGCCGGATCCTTCCGGCGAGATCACGTTCGGCGCCCCCTTGCCCGATCCCTCTCCGCCGGACTGGGCGGCGCTGTGTCGACAGCTGCCTCATTTTCTCCCTGAAGGGCCGACGGAGCAGCGGGAATTCCTGCGTCTGTCGCTGCAGGACATTGGGCGGCTGCCCCGTGCTTACTGGGACTTTGGGAAGAATGCGTTCGTATTGTATGGCTTTTCTCTCGGAGGACATCTGATCCTGATGCGTGAGAAGCCGTCGGCCTGTTTTCTGGGTGTTCCCGGCCACGATCTGGGGGAGGACCGGCTGGCGGCGGAGATGTTTGGCTTCCATCGATATATGGAATTGGGCGGGCAGGGGTACTGGATGGCAGGAATAAAGCTGTAGGCAGGGGGAATACTCTATAACGGGTGATGAGCGTGAGACAGGAGCGCATGATGGAATTTGATCCTGCTATAGAAAAATTTTCACCGGAGGCCTTCGGCAGTCATCTCCGGTATCTGATCGAGGAAGTCAGGCAGAAGGAAAAGAAGGAGAGGGTGCTGTTTCTGTGCATCGGCAGCGATCGATGCACCGGGGACAGTCTGGGCCCTCTGATCGGACATAAATTAAATCAGCAGCCGACCCGGGAGTGGGAGGTTCTGGGGACTCTCCATGAGCCGGTGCATGCGCTGAATCTGAAAGAGACGGCGGACTGCATCCGGCGCAAATACGCCGGGTATGTGGTGGTGGCCATCGACGCCTCTCTGGGGCAGAACCGTCAGGTGGGGCGGATCACCATGGGGCGGGGCGCGATTCGTCCGGGGCAGGGGCTTCAGAAGGATCTGGTATCGGTGGGTGACGTGTATATCACCGGCGTTGTGGGCGCCTGCGGCCGGGAGCCCTATCCTTCAGAATACGCGTCTCTCTCTGGTTATGGATATGGCGGACGCTATTTACACCGGCATCTGCCGGGCGGATCGGGTCGGACTGACACAGAAGGAAATGGCGTGAAGCAGGGTTCGCGGCGGCGAATCGCAGGAGGTTTATATGTCATTGGAAAAAGGCTTCCTACCAAAGAATTTTCGCCAGATCGGTGAGAAAGAAGACCGCGTCAAGATTTATCTGGAAGATTATGTGCAGGTCTATCTGGAGCGAACACGCCAGAGCGCCGGGGAAGTCCAGGCGGGGGTCCTTCTGGGGGTTCACGAGCTGCGGGAGGAGGTACCCTGCCTGTTCATTTGCGGTGCGGTGGGGACGGAACGGCTCTCCTTCCGGGACGGACGGCTGTTTTTTCTGGAGGAGGCCTGGGAGGACATCAGCGCCCAGATGCGGGAATATTTCCCGGATCTGGGAATCTGTGGCTGGTATGTCCATGAGAAATGCGGGATGTCGGTGGACAGGCTGTCTTTAAAGAAAACGTATCAAAAGCTGTTTGCGCAGGGGGATAAGGTTCTGCTTCTTTCCGAAGAGGGAAATGAGGATTTTTATATCCTGCGGGATGGCCGGATGCTCAAGATGCTGGGACACTACATATATTATGAGAAAAATGACGCCATGCAGGCCTATATGGCCCGGGGGCGCCGCGGCGTCCCGGTGGATTCCGAGCCGCGGCCCGATGCCGCCGTGGCTTTCCGGAAGAAAATGGAGGAGAAACAGGAGGAGAGGCGGCAGTCGGTGGCCGCGCCGGAACCGGCGAAGGACTCTTTTCTGGAGACCGCCTTTTTCTCTGCGGCCGTGCTGGCGTTGGCCTGGATCCTGGGGATGGGAAGCGGGGCCTGGCATGAGAGGCTGAGCGAGGCCCGGGAGGCGGCGGCAACGCTCCAGGCGGGAGAGTACGTTTCCCTGACAGCACCGGGGGAAGAGACGGAGGCGGACGATGAAAGCGTCGCGTGGGAAGACGCGGCTTCCGGTGAGGCTTCGGCTTCCGGTGAACGTGCGAGCGATGCGGGGGCGGGTGATCAGACGTTGGATGATACACAGGGGGAAGGGCAGGAATCCGTTGATTCAGGCGCCCGGGAGGAGGCGGCGGAGGCAGCCGGAGCGGTCGTTTCCTATCAGGTTCGGCCGGGGGAGACGCTGGCGGGCATCTGTCGGAGCCGCTACGGAAGCACAGAGAGGCTCGAGGAGATCTGTGCGCTGAATCAGATCTCCGATCCCGATCACATCGAAGTCGGGCAGGAGATTCTTCTGCCGGAGTAAAGGAGGCAGGTTCGCAGAGGCAGGAAAATCCGTCTGGACAGGTATCAAAAAAGGCATTATAATAAGGGCGATTTGCCCGACGAAGCGGCGGGCGGGAAGGGAGACGCGCCGGATGCGGGATTTTCTGCCGATCAATCGAAGAGAGATGGAGGCCCGGGGATGGGACCAGGTGGATTTCGTCTATGTGAATGGCGATGCCTACGTGGACCATCCCTCTTTTGGTTCGGCGATCATCACGCGTCTTCTGGAAGCCCGCGGTTATCGGGTGGGGATGCTGGCGCAGCCGGACTGGCGGCGGGAGGAGGCCATCACGGAGTTCGGGCGGCCGCGGCTCGGATTTCTGGTCTCTGCCGGGAATATGGACTCCATGGTGAATCACTATTCGGTGGTGAAGAAGCACCGGCAGCGGGACGCCTATACGCCCGGCGGCGTCATGGGAAAACGGCCTGACCGGGCCGTCATCGTCTATGGCAACTGGATCCGTCGGGTGTATCCGGACGTTCCCATCATCGTGGGAGGCATCGAGGCCAGTCTGCGGCGGCTGGCTCACTACGATTACTGGTCAGACAGTTTGAAGAAATCGATTTTGTTGGATGCGCAGGCGGATCTGATCTCTTACGGGATGGGCGAACACTCCATTGCGGAGATCGCCGATGCTCTGGCGGCCGGGATTCCTGTGGAGGAAATCACCTGGATCCCGGGGACTGTGTACCGGGAGACCCGGGCGGAGCGGGTGACGGACGCCGTGCGGCTGCCGTCCTATCGGGAACTGACGGAGGACCGCCGGAAATATGCGGAGAGCTTTGCCATTCAGTCCCGGAACACCGATCCCTTTTCGGGGCAGCGGTTGGTGGAGGCGTATGGAAAGAAGCTCTTCGTGGTGCAGAATCCTCCGGCGCGGCCGCTGAGCCAGGAGGAGATGGACGCCGTGTACGCGCTCCCCTACTGTCGGGCCTGGCATCCCTCCTACGACGCGGCGGGCGGTGTTCCGGCCTTCGAGGAGGTAAAATTCAGCCTGGTCAGCTGCCGGGGCTGCTTCGGCGGCTGCAGCTTCTGCGCCCTGACCTTCCATCAGGGGCGTATCATCCAGACGCGGAGCCATGAATCCATCCTGGCGGAGGCCCGGCTCCTGACGGAGGACCCGGACTTCAAGGGGTATATCCACGATGTCGGTGGTCCGACAGCGAATTTCCGGCAGCCTGCCTGCGGCAAACAGCTGCAAAAGGGCGTCTGCCCGGAGCGCCAGTGCCTCTGGCCGCAGCCCTGTAAGAATCTGCGGGTGGATCACCGCGATTATCTGCAGCTGCTGCGGGAACTGCGGGCGCTGCCCGGCGTGAAGAAGGTCTTTGTCCGCTCGGGAATCCGTTTTGACTATGTGATGGCGGATTCTTCCGAGGCTTTCCTGCGGGAGCTCTGTCAGTATCATGTCAGCGGTCAGTTGAAGGTGGCGCCGGAGCATGTCTCCGACCGGGTGCTCGCCGCCATGGGGAAGCCGCCGTACCGCGTCTATCAGGATTTCGCAGCAAAATATAAGAAAATGAACGAGAGGCTGGGGAAGAAGCAGTATCTGGTTCCCTATCTGATCTCCTCTCATCCGGGCTCCACCCTTGCCGATGCGGTGGCGCTGGCGGAGGCTGTGCGGGATATGGGATATCTGCCGGAGCAGGTACAGGATTTCTATCCGACGCCCTCCACCGTGTCCACCTGCATGTATTATACGGGGCTTGATCCCCGGACCATGGAGCCGGTGGAGGTGGTGCGCAATCCCCACGAGAAGGCCATGCAGCGGGCGCTGATCCAGTACCGGGATCCCGCGCTCTATGATCTGGTGCGGGAAGCACTGGTGAAAGCCGGACGGCAGGATCTCATCGGATATGGGAAAGAGTGCCTGATCCCGCCGCGGCCCTGGAAGAAAGAGCGGGGGAAGCCGGTTTATGGACAAGGCAGAAGCTCCGGCGCGGCGGTACGAACCGGGCGGGAGGACGAACGAACTTCCGGCCGGGGCGAGGGACAGAAAACCCGCAGTGTACAGCGAAAGAGTGCAGATGTGAACCACTCGGAAAAAAAACTGAGAAAAAAGAAAACCATCCGCAATATACATAAGAAGAAGGCGTAACTTCGTACCGGAAAGGAAAGAAAAGATCCTATGGCGACAACGATTATCCACTGGTTTATGACGATGATGGCGGGGCTCCCGAATGAGTTGATCGTTTTTGTCGTGTCCATGGTTCCCATTGTGGAGCTGCGGGGCGGCATCATCTGTGCGGCGCTTTTGGGCATGAACATGGCCCGAGGGATCGTGTTCTGTCTGCTCGGCAATATGATCCCCGTGCCGCTGATCCTTCTCTTCATCACGCCGATCTTCGCCTGGCTGAAGAAGACGAAGGTCTTCCGCCCGGTAGTAGAGAAGCTGGAAACGAGATCCATGGGCAAGAGTGATCAGATCCAGGAATATCAGTTCTGGGGTCTGGTACTCTTTGTGGGGATCCCCCTGCCGGGGACCGGCGCCTGGACCGGTTCCCTGATCGCGGCGCTTCTGGGCGTAAAGTTCAAAAAGGCGCTTCCTGCTGTTTACCTGGGGCTGCTTTTAGCCGTGACGATCATGTGCATCGTTTCCTATGGGATCCCGGCGCTGGTAGCGGCGTTGTTCTGACGGTGGAGATTAATCGGTGTGCAGGGAACAAGATCGTAAGAACCATCCGCTGTATAAGCTGTATGGGAGTGTATTTCACTGCGCAAACATTTTGATGAGGGGAAGGATGCACAAAGAATCTGCTTCCGCCATATGTTAGATACAGATGAACCGCAAAGAAGGGGCGGCATGAAAAGATGGTTGCGAGGGCAGGAGTGGGAGGCTCCGGTGGAGAACACGGACGATGTGTGCGGAGAGGATGGAAGATACAGCTTCCCTGTGGAAAATCCATAAGCGCAGGAAGAGGAGTGGAACCAGTGGCAGCGAGAGACGCAGACAAGGCCTGAGGCGCCGGAGTGTCTGCATGGAGAGATGCTTCACGGAGACCCGGCCTGTCGGGTGCGGTTCCTTCACTCCGCCGCGGGCTTCGGACCGGTTAATATTGCCGCGGGCGAGGCAGACCTGAAAACGCTGGGATTTGGACAGATGTCAGAATTTCTGAGCGTCCCGGCGGGCTTTGCGCTCACCGTGCTGCACAGCGCCCGGATGCCGGAGCTGGCACTCTATCAGCGCAGCCTGCTCTATCCGGCGGGGAGCGTGCTGACGGCAGCGATCGTGAACACACAGCAGGGGATCGGGATCCGGATGATTCCGGAGCTGTGATACAGGAGCAGGAAGGAAACGTCTGCACAGGGTACGCCCTGCGGATGTGCAACACAAAACTGGTTTATACCCCTGAGAACGGCAGTCGAAGGAGGAACATCATGGAAAAACAGCACTGGAAACCGGGCAACATGGTTTACCCTCTTCCGGCAGTTCTCGTGAGCTGCCGGAGACCCGGAGAGCGACCGAATATTCTTACCGTCGCCTGGTGCGGAACCGTATGCACCAATCCGGCGATGGTTTCCATTTCCGTGCGTCCGGAACGCTATTCCTACGAGATTCTGCGGGAGACAGGAGAATTTGTCATCAATCTGACGACTGGGGCGCTGAACCGGGCGGCAGATTTCTGCGGCGTGCGTTCCGGCCGCGATACGGACAAGTTCGCCGAGATGCGCCTGACGCCGCAGGAGTCGCAGCATATTTCCGCGCCGGGGATTGCCGAAAGCCCGGTGAACATCGAGTGCCGGGTGCGGGAGATCCTGCCTCTGGGCAGCCATCACCTCTTTCTGGCGGATGTGCTGGGCGTCAGCGTCGATGAGGCGCTCCTGGATGAGAAGGGCGCCCTGCATCTGGAGCGGGCGGACCTGACAGCCTATTCCCACGGGACATATTATCATCTGGGCGAGGAGATCGGCACCTTCGGGTATTCGGTGCGGAGAAAAAAACGAAATGACGGACGCAGACGCGTATAGACACTCCCGGCCGTATCCTTCCGCGTGTCAGGCCTTATAATTTCCGATACAAGGTCAGATACATGGTGATAAAACAGGCTAGGCCCCCAAGCAGGTTGGAAATGGGCTCCGCCATAAAGACGCCGTCGGTTCCCAGCCCGGCCAGCCGGGGGAGCAGGAGAGTCAGCGGCAGTACGATGATCACCTTGCGCAGGATGGAAAAGAAGACGGCCCGTTTGGCTTTGCCCAGTCCGACAAAGGTGGATTGCCCGATGAACTGCAGGCTCATGAAGATAAATCCGAAGAAATAGATCCGCGTGGCCCGGATTCCGGCTTCGATGGTCTGTGCGTCGCTGGTGAAGATCCGGATAAAGGCCGTGGGGAAAAGTTCGATGACAAGCCATATCAGGGCGGTATACAGGACGCCCGTCAGCGCCATGAAGCGGATGCCGTCCTTCACCCGCTGCGGCTGCTTGGCTCCATAATTGAAACCCAGCACCGGCTGGCCGCCGCTGCTGAGACCCATGACCGGCAGAGAAGCAATCTCGCGGACGCTGTTAATGATGGTCATGATGCCGACATACAGGTCGCCGCCGTACGTCTGCAGGGTTACATTGCAGATGATTTGAACGAGACAGTTCGTGGCCTGCTGCATGAATCCGCTGATCCCCAGCCCCAGAACCTGGCGCACGATGCGGTAATCCGGTTTCATATACGGCGGCCGGAGGGACAGATCACGGCAGCCTGCGATCAGAAAACGCATGACCCAGATGGCAGACACGCACTGGCTGATGATGGTAGCCAGGGCTGCGCCCCGGACACCGAGGGAAAAACCGAAGATAAAGATCGGATCGAGGATCAGGTTCAGCACGGCGCCGATGACCGTGGTCCACATGGCGGTGCGGGGGAATCCGAGCGCGCTGATGAAACCGTTCATTCCGGTGACGATCATGGAAAACAGGATGCCGAACAGGTAGATACTGAGATAACTTTCCGCATACAGGATCGTCGCGTCGCTGGCGCCGAACAGATAGAGCAGCGGCACCCGGAAGACATAGCAGAGGACCGTCAGCACCACGGATGTGACCAGAATCATGGTAAAGACATTTCCCATGATCTCACGGGCTTTTTCCTTATTTCTCGCGCCTCGTTCTATGGAAAATAACGGCGCGCCGCCGGTGCCGAACAGATTCGCAAAGGCCAGGATCAGTGTCGTGATCGGGAAGGTGATGCCGACGCCTGTCAGAGCCAGACTGCCCACCTCTGGCAGATGTCCGATGTAGATACGGTCGACGATGTTGTATAAAAGCTGTACCAGCTGGGCGATCGTCAGAGGAATCGCCTGGGCGGCGATGCGCTGCCATACCTTGCCGGTAGAAAAATCCTGTTGTGTGTTTGTGCCCTTGCTCTTGTTCATGATACTCTTTCTTTGCTGAATGATCGCCCGGAAGGATCACCGATCGGAGTGATTGCCGGACATCCGGGAATTCTGTGCTTCAATCTTCTCGGCCAGATCGGTCAGATAGACCCAGCGGTCCATCTTCTCCGCCAGCTCCGCTTCGGCGGCTTCCTTCTCGCTCATCAGCTCCTGCAGGCGCGTATACTGGCTGGCGCAGGTCTCCATCTCAGCCGTCAGGGCCTCCACCCGCTCTTCAAGAGCGGCGATGTCGTCCTCAATCGTGTCGAATTCCTGTTTCTCCTTAAAGGAAAAACGCAGCTTCTGTTCATGGGCGCGTCCCTCGTTTTTCCGGACCGTCTCCCCGGAAGAGGGCTTGGCTGCGGCTTCCTCTGACGGAAGCTGATTTTCCGGACGTCGGGGCGACTGGAAATAGTCGGTGTAGCCGCCCTCGTACTGGACGATGTGCGTCCCTTCGAAGGCAAAGATCCGGTTCACGGTCCGATCGAGGAAATACCGGTCGTGGGAGACCGTGATGACGATGCCGTCGAAATGATCGAGATAGTCCTCCAGCGTCGTCAGAGTGGCGAGATCCAGGTCATTGGTGGGCTCGTCCAGGATCAGCACGTTGGGCGCGCTCATCAGGATGCGCAACAGATAGAGGCGGCGTTTTTCACCGCCGGACAGAAGGCGCACCGGCGTGTACTGCAGCGCCGGTGGGAAGAGGAAGCGCTCCAGCATCTGGGAGGCAGTGGCCGTTCCCCGGGATGTATGGATGATCTCCGCGACATCGCGGATGTAGTCGATGACGCGCCGGTCGCCGTCCATGTCTTCATTTTCCTGCGTGAAATAGCCGATGCGGATGGTCTCTCCCAGCGTCACGGAGCCCGTATCGGGGGCTTCGCGGCCGGTAAGAATCCGCATCAGCGTGGACTTGCCACAGCCGTTTTTTCCGATGATGCCGATGCGCTCGCCGCGCAGCACCGTGTAGGAGAAATCCTCGAAGAGGAGGCGGCCGTCGTAGCTCTTGCTGACGTCACGGATCTCGATCGTCTTCTTCCCCATGCGGCTGGCCACGGAATCCATCTCCACCGTGCGGTCAAGCACGGTATTGGCTGTGTTCTGCAGCTCCTCGATACGCTGGATGTGCGCCTTCTGCTTGGTGGAGCGGGCCCGGGCGCCGCGGCGCAGCCAGGCGAGCTCGGTCCGCAGGAGGTTGGCCCGCTTCGTATCGGCAGCCAGACTGGTCTCAATGCGCTGCTGCCGCTGCTCCAGATAGCCGGAATAATTCGCTTCATAGGTATATAGGCTTCCGTGGTCGATCTCCACGATCTTGTTGGTGACCCGGTCGAGAAAATACCGGTCATGGGTGACGAGGACCAGGACGCCCCGCCAGGAGGCCAGATAGTCCTCCAGCCAGAGGACCATATCACTGTCCAGGTGGTTGGTGGGCTCGTCCAGAATCAGGATCTGATTGGCAGCGGTTCCGGCGTCCGCGACGTTTAACAGAGTACGTGCCAGAGCGACCCGCTTCCTCTCCCCGCCGGACAGAGCGGCGGTGCCGAGAGTGAGGTCGGTAAAGCCCAGGCGGGTGAGAAGCGATTTGGCGGTGCTGTCATCCATCCAGGCCTCCCCGTCGGCTTCACGTCCCGCGAGGACATAGTCCAGAATGGACGTATCTTCGAAAAAAACCGGCGTCTGGGGGAGGTATGCGGTGCGCACCCGGTTCCCGCGCACGACCTGGCCGCTGTCCGGCTTCGTCAGCCCGGCAAGAATCTTTAACAGCGAGGACTTGCCGGTGCCGTTGATGCCGATGATGCCGATCTTATCTCCCTCATGGATCCCCAGCGAGACTGCGTTGAAGAGCGTCTTCTCACCATACCCCTTTGTGATATTTTCCATTACAAGCAGATTCATAGTTTGAATTCCTTT
This sequence comes from Lachnospiraceae bacterium, assembly GCA_021202715.1. GTDB lineage: Bacteria > Bacillota > Clostridia > Lachnospirales > Lachnospiraceae > UBA3305. Next base: position 7,734 of record JAJQCL010000163.1, on the reverse strand, counting down.
TTGTTTACGGCGCGATCGGCAGCGTAGCCCCGCCGAAGGGCATGGCGATCACGGTGAGAGCGGAACCGTATTTCTTCACGGCGTCGTCAAAGGCGGCCTGGGCCGACGAATAAGGTTCGAGGAAAATGCTTCTCACAAAATCCGGCTCCATCTCGGAGACCAGGTCGATGGCCGCATGTTCCAGTACCATCCCGATTGCGGCCGCCTTGTGGCCACCCAGCTCGAACTCCTGTCCGATCCGCTCCACCAGATCGTGAGCCGAAGAGGCATCGCGCAACCACCGGGCAAAGGGAGCGCTCCCCAGCCCTTCCGGGCAGGCGCCGATGAGGATGACGGTGCCGCCGTCGCGGACCGCGTGTTTGGCGTTGTCGAGCGCCTTCTGGGTCTGATAGAGGTTCGCGTCCTTGGGGGCTCCTCCCTGTGAGACGATGACGACATCGGCCTTCTGAGGGATGGGCTTGCGGTACATCCGGTCCAGATAGGCGCAGCCTTCCCGGTGGGCTTTCACCTTGTCACCGGCCACCGCGTAGACGATGTGCTTGTGTTCATCCAGCACGACGTTGACGATGTAATCAATGCCGCAGATCTCACCGGCCTCCTCGATGTCTTCCCGGATGGGATTTCCTTCGAGCCGTCCGGCGCAGGCCTCGGGGCGCACCATCATGCGGTGATTGACCTGAATGGCTGCCGGGGTGGAGACGCCCGGCATGATGGCCTTGGCGCCGCCCGAGTAACCGGCAAAATAATGAAATTCAATATTCCCCAGGCAGATACGGACGTCGGCTTCCGCCACCGTGCGCGTGATGTCGACGGGCGTACCGGCCTGGGTGGCTCCCAGATGAAGGCAGTCCTCCGGGTCCGAATCAATGCAGCGCACCTCATGATAACACCGCGTCCCCACCAGATGTTCCTTTTCCGCTTCCGTATGCCCGCGGTGAGAGCCCCGGGCGAAGACGACCGTGATGTCGGCCGGAGCCACCCCGGCCGCATACAGTTCATCGAGAACGGCAGGCAGAACGTCGTAGCTGGGCAGAGGCCGGGAAATGTCGCTGGTGATGATTGCGATTTCCTGCCCGGGCTTTACCGCCTCTGACAGGCGTTTTGCTCCAATGGGATGCTCCAGCGCGTACTGAACGGCTTCCGCACCCCGATGCTGATGTTCCATCTCATTGGAACGCAGGATGGCAAGGATATTTTCCTCGGGGACTTCTACTGTCTGACAGCCGGTGCCGTAACCAAATTCAAGTTTCATGGGTGTATCCTTTCTTCACTTAAATCACCAGCATTGTACCAAATCTGACGCGGCAAATCAATGTGAACCGGTATTTTGGGGACTTCCTTCTATATTGAAAATGTTATTTTTTCATAAACAAAAGCCGCTTGCCAAAAGAGTTTTCATGAGATATGATATTTTTCGTAGTGTGAAAAACGAACGAGGAGGACACAAAGGAAAGAGGATGAACGATCTGGAATACATACACGAATTCGCACTCGACTTCAGCGAGAAGATGCTGGCGTGCGGGGCGAACCTGGAACGGACCGTCGGCTCCGTGAACCACATCTGTGATATCTACGGCTGCCAGGAGGTCAATTTTTTTGCCATCAACTGTTTCCTGACACTGAGCATGAAGGACACGGAGGGCAATCACGTCGCGGGGCAGAGATGTAACCTGGAGGGCGTGGAGATCGACCTGGAGAAGCTGGGGCGTCTGCACCGTCTCTCGAAGCGGATCTACGAGGAGAAGCCGGAGCCGCGGCTGTTGAACGGTATGCTGGAGGAGGCTCTTGATACGAAGGGCTATACGCCGCAGATGATTCTTCTTGCGTTCCTGATCATCCAGGCGAGCATTGGCATGCTCTTTGACGCCGGTGTGGGAGACATTGTCACGATTCTTCTGAACGCAGCGCTGATCTTCCTGGGGGGCGTTTTTGTGAAGCACCTGATCCCCAACCGGATCGTCTACAGTGCACTCTGCACCTTCGTCCTTGGCAGTGTGGCGATCTTCATGAAGAGCCTGGGAGTGGCGCAGGACGCCAGTACGGTGATGATCGTGAACAGTCTGGTCCTGCTTCCCGGAATCGATATGGTCAATTCGTTCCGGAACCTGCTCTGCGGGAGTGAGATCAACGGGGCGGTGGAGCTGCTCAAGGTGGTGATGACAACCTTCGCGATCGTCGGAGGCTTTGTTCTGAGCATGTATCTTTTCGGAGGGATGGTCGCATGATAGACGTGATGGAATGGATAAAACTGATCGTATTTTCCGGGACGGCGTCCCTGGGCTTCGGGATGCTCTTTCGCATCGAGAAAAAATATCTCCCGCTGGCGTGTCTGGGCGGCGCCTTCACGCGCTTTGTCTATCTGGTGATGGAGGTGCTGGCGCCGGAGTGCTTTATCTACAACTTCTTCGCAGCGATGGCAGCGGCCGCTTATGCGGAGTATGTGGCAGCCCGCACGAATAACCCCACCTCGGTCTTCCTGTACCCGACGATCATTCCGCTGATCCCGGTGGTGCAGCTTTACTACTCGATCCTCGGCCTGATTCAGCAGGATGTGGAGATGGTCGGCACCTACGGCGTGGACTGCATCCATTCTCTGGCCGGTGTCGGTCTGGGATTCATCATCATCTCACTCTGCGTTGTCTATATGGCCCGCTACCGGGGACGGAAGCGCAGACAGGCAGTGAAAAAAGCGGCGGCAAAATAGTTTTCATTTTTATGGCAGATTGTTTTACATCAGCTCCGGCGTTCGCGTCGGAGCTTTTTGGGCGTAAGAATGAATTTTAACCATAATAATATGTTTATATAACATTGGATTATAACCGGGGGGTTTGGTAAAATGGGGACAAATATCAGAAAAATACACAAAACAAGAGCGACATTTGTCTTTTGACAGGCAGAAAAGCTGGCTGAGGAGGGAAAAAATGAGACGCAGGTATTCTTTGGTGCATTTGTCAGATATTAATTGTCCGCCGCCGGATTTTATCCGGGCTGCTGCAGCGGCTGGATATGACGCAGTCAGTCTCCGCACGATTCCCATGGGTCTGAAAGGTGAGAAGCCGCATGATATTGCTGCAGACAGAGATCTTTTTCGGGAAACAAGGCGGGCCGTGAAGGAAACCGGCATTATTATTAATGACACGGAAAACGCACGAATCTTTGATGGTGTTGATATCCTCTCCTACGAACCGGCTCTTGAGGCTGCGGCCGAGCTGGGGATTCATCAGATTCTCACGAATATCTGGACCGATGACAGAGCCTGTTATACAGAAAAATTCGCAGAGCTCTGCGATTTGGCCGCGCAGTATGAACAGACTGTGAATGTGGAGTTCGTCACCTGGGCCAGCGTTAAAAATCTGGAGCAGGTTCGGGAGCTGTTGGAAGCATCCGGTCAGAAGGAAGCGGGCGTTGTACTGGATTTCCTGCATTATTACCGTTCCAGGGTGACTCTGGAGGAGGTTCGGGCGATGCCGCCTGAGAAATTCCGTTATGTACATCTGTGCGATGCCGAAGCTGAGATTCCCACAGATGAGGCATCTTTGATTCACACAGGGCGCGCGGAGCGTCTGTATCCCGGGGAGGGAGCGATTCCCATGCGGGAGGTCATGGAGATTCTGCCTGATGCGCTCTGTGGAATCGAGGTTCCTCACCTGGAGCGGGTGGCAGAACTGGGGCTCGAGGAGCATGCCCGACGTGCTCTTTGCAGTGCAAAAAAATATCTGGAAGGGGTGTAATACATATGGATCGTTACGCAGGAAAAACGGTGATTATCACGGGAGGCGGCGGAGATATCGCCTGCGCCACCTGCCGGAGACTGCTGCAGGAGGGGGCGAACGTGGTTCTGACAGATTTGTCGGAGAAGAGCCTGGAGGATGCTGCAGCGGAGATGAACGGGCTGGGCTATGGACCGGATCGTGTTCGCACCAAAACAGGAGATGTTCGCAGCCTGGATGACTGTCTTGCGGTGGCAGAGTTTACCCGGGAAACGTTCGGACGGGTTGATGTGATGGTGGCGACAGCCGGTATTCTCAGACATTATCCTCTGGATGTGCTGACAGAAAAAGACTGGCAGGACGTCATTGATATTAATCTGACGGGTGTGTATCATGCCGCTAAGTCGGTTGTTTCCATTATGAAAGAACAGAAATACGGCCGGATGGTCTTTATTTCTTCGATCGGCGGCCGGACCGGACGGCCCGGCGTGGGGGCGAATTACGCGGCCGCCAAGGCCGGGATCGTGGGAATGACTCAGAACATCGCTTATGAGCTCGGACCCTGGAATATCACTGTGAACTGTGTGGCGCCCGGTCCTCTGAAGGGCAGGATGTTTTCATCGATGGAGCCTGCCTCGATTGAGAAGCTGAAGGCGGGCACGCGTATTCAGCGTCTGGGAGAACCGGAAGAAATCGCGGCGGCAATTGCGTATCTGGCCAGTGATGAGGCCGGATGGACGACGGGAGAAATCCTGGACGTCAACGGCGGACTGCAGTATTGATGGATTGTTTTTGGGGAACCTTTGCCGATGTGCGCGCTGTAAAAAGCCGCACGCATAAAAGCAGATGGAATTCGGTCACCGGGATCCGGAGCTTTTAGAAAGGCAAATTATATAGGACGTGAGAAACGTCCGAAAAAAAAGGAGGAAAGAAGAACATGAAGAAAAGCATGAAGCGACTTGCCTGGATGCTGGCTGCCATTCTGGTGATTGGCACGACGCTGTCCGGCTGCAGCAGTAGCTCCAGTACGGAGACGACGGCGGCAGAGACAGAGGCGGAGACAGAAGCTGCAGAGACCACCGCAGGCTCGGAAGAGACGGATGCGGCGGAGAGCGAAGACACCGCGAGTGAGGCGGCCGACAGCTCTGACAGCACAGAGAAGATCACCATCCGGATTGGTCACAACGCCACCGAGGACAACATTTATCAGGTGGTTTGCGAGGCTTTCCGCGACAAGCTGGTGGAGCTGCTGGGCGAGGACCGTGTCAGTGTGGAGATTTATGCCAACGGAACACTCGGAAGCCAGACAGAGATGATCGAGATGATTCAGATGGGAACTCTGGATGCGGTGGCCTTTGGCCGTCACTCTCAGATTGACTCCCGCCTGGATGTTCTGAATCTGCCGTTCCTGTTCACCAGCGATGAGCATCAGACAGCGGTGCTCCGGGGCGATGAGGGCGCGGAGATCCGGGAGACCATCGGCGAGTGCTTTGAGGCAGAAGGCATCTACATGCTGGGTATGTTTGAAGCCGGATTCCGTCAGATCACTTCGACCAAGGAGATCTCTTCTCTCGAGGATTTGCAGGGACTGGTCATCCGCACTCCCAATACAGATGTGCTGATGGATTCCTTTGAGGCCTGGGGCGCCAGCCCGACTCCTCTGGATCTCAATGATCTGTATACGGCTCTGCAGACCGGCGTCTGCGATGCGCAGGAGAACCCGTATCAGCTGATTTACACCAACGGCTATTATGAGGTTTGCGATTACATGTGTGTGACAAACCACTCCACGATCTGCGACGAACTGCAGTTTTCCAAGGTCGTGATGGATACCTACCCGGAGGATGTACAGGAAGCGATCTGGGAAGCCGGCGCTTACGCCTGCAACGTGGCTGGCGAGGAGAATGTGAAGAGGAATTCGGAGCTGCTCGAGACGCTGGAAGGACTGATGACTGTAACGTACATGCCGGAGGAGGATCTGGCTGAGATGAAGTCTATCGCTGAGGAGCAGGTTTATCCGAGCTACACCGAGGATGAGCTGTCTGCACAGCTGGTGGAAGCAATTCAGGCTCTGGCAGACTGATACTGAGGGAAAGGACAGGGCCGCAGCTGACAGTGCGGCCCTTTTCCCATTGGGAGACCTTTCCGGCGGAGAGACAGGAGGGATATGATAGGTGAATGGATTTAAGAAGGTCTGGTACGGGATGGATAAAATCCTGTTTCAGCTGGTCAGTGTGCTGATTGTTGCGAGTCTGTCGGCCCTGGTCGTGGTGGCAACGGCGCAGGTGTTGATGCGGTATTTTCTGAAGATGCCCTTACGGTGGAGCAACGAGTTCTGCTGTTTCATGCTGGTGTATACCGTGTTTCTGGCGGCTTCTCTGGCTCTCCGGTATGGGGAGCATGTGCGTCTGGATATCACAAAGTTTCCTTTTCCCAGACCGCTGATTCGGATGATGGACGCGATTTCCGTTATCGCTGTGTACCTGTTCCTGGGGGTTTATACCTACTATGGATACCGGTTTACGGTGGCCAACGGCAGTGCTGTGACGGAAGTCATGAAGTGGCCTTATGCGGTACTATACTGTGTCCTTCCCATTTCAGGGATTCTTATGCTGATCGGAGAAACAACGTCGCTGTTGAAGAAAACAGACAGGAAAGACAATGAGTCACTTCGCGGAAACGGAAATGACGCCGGAAGCGAAACGAAAGGGGTGAGGGCATGACACTGATCTGCATGGTGGTATTTTTTATTCTGTTGTTTTTGGGTACGCCGATTGCTTTTGCCCTGGGACTGGGTGCTGTGGCCGGCATCCTGCACAGTGACTTTCTGGATCTGATCACTTTGCCTCAGAAAATGCTCGGAGGAATTAATTCCTTCAGTATGATCGCGGTTCCTTTATATATCATGGCCGGCAATCTTTGCGGCGAGACAGGTCTGGCGAAGCGTCTGGTTCGTTTCTGCTCGTCTCTGGTGGGTCATATTCCCGGAGGTACCGGCCTGGTGAATGTCCTTGCCAGTATGTTCTTCGGCGGCATCAGCGGTTCCGCTGTGGCGGATACAGCGGCGATTGGCGGTATGCTGATTCCGGCCATGGAGGAGGAAGGATACGATGCCGAGTTCGCCGGAGGCATCACCTGTGCGTCCTCGACCATCGGCATCCTGATTCCGCCCAGCATTCCTCAGTGTCTCTATGCATTGACAGCGGGCGTGTCCATCGGCGCCATGTTCATGGCAGGATTGATTCCCGGATTGTTTGTGGGATTTGCCCAGATGGTTATTGCCTGGTTTATCTCCAAGAAAAAGGGCTATCCCTGCCATCCCAAAGCGAGTCGGCAGGAACGCTGGCAGGCCTTCAAGGAGAGCGCCCTGTCTCTGGTTTTGCCTTTGATTATTCTTCTGGGAAGCGGTCTCGGCATTGCAACCGCCACAGAGGTGGGTTGCGTTGCGGTTCTGTATGCGCTGTTTCTGGGACTCTTTGTCTATAAGGAATTCAAGCTTCGGGATCTGCCGGGACTGATTATTCGCTCGGCCAAGACGACGGCGGTCGCGCTTCTGACCGTGGCGGTGGCGACAACCGTTTCCTACATTATTAATATGGAACAGATTCCGGCGATGATCGTGCAGTTCTTTGAAACTTACTGCAACAGCCTGCCGCTGATTCTGATCCTGATTAATCTGGTACTCTTCCTGGTTGGCTGCGTGATGGATCTGGTTCCGGCCATGCTCCTGTTTGCACCGATCTTCCTGCCTGTGGTGGAGGCATACGGGATGAGCGCCATCCAGTTCGGCTGCATGATGACGGTCAATCTGGGTATCGGCCTCTGCACGCCGCCGGTAGGAAACTGCCTGTTTATTGCGTCGGGAATTGCCGAACGGGATATTTTCAAGCTGTTTAAGGCAGCGCTTCCTTTCCTGGCCTGTAATGTGGCTTCTCTGGTGCTTTGCTGCGTGTGGGAACCCTTCACGACCTTTATCCCTCATCTGCTCGGATACATCTGATCGGGGTGAGACCGGGGTCGAACG
>JAJQCL010000158.1 GCA_021202715.1 Lachnospiraceae bacterium | reverse complement strand
ATCAGATGTCCATGCTCATCGTCAGCGGTGTCATGATCGGCTACATCTGTTCGGCCATAACAGACTTCGTCGTCACCTTCGCCGATGATTCCAACATCGTGAACCTGCACAACTGGTCCCAGGGGAGCTTCTCCGGCATCACCTGGAGCAACGTGGGCATGATGACGGTGGTCGTCTTCCTGGCCTTCGCCTGCGTTTTTCTCCTCTCCAAGCCCTTAAGCGCCTATCAGATGGGAGAATCCTACGCCCGGAATATGGGGCTGAACATTCCCGTCTTCCGGGCACTGCTGGTACTCCTCTCCAGTGTCCTCTCCGCCTGCGTCACCGCCTTCGCGGGGCCGGTCTCCTTCGTGGGCATCGCCGTCCCTCATCTGGTGAAAAGCCTCTTCGGCACAGCGAAGCCGATCCTGATGATCCCGGCCTGCTTTCTGGGCGGAGCGGTCTTCTGCCTGTTCTGCGACCTGCTGGCGCGGCTGCTCTTCGCCCCCACGGAGCTCAGCATCAGCACCGTGACCGCTGTCTTCGGCGCGCCGGTGGTCATCTATATTATGGTAAGAAGACGGCAGGGGAAGGCGGCCTGACAACGGGAAATGACAGAATATATGCCGTTATCATGACAGTCATGCGCGTGAGCACATCTTCATGACACGAACAAGAGTGGGAAGTGAGGAGAAAACATGTCCGAAGAATATTATTTTCATACAGAAGGATTGACCGTGGGCTATGACGGAACGCCGCTGATTCAGGACATCTGTCTGCGCCTGAGAAAGGGAGAAATTCTCACACTGATCGGCCCCAACGGCGCCGGGAAGACGACGATCCTCAAGAGTCTCATCCGTCAGCTCGCGCCGCTGGCCGGAACTGTTTTTCTGGATGGACGGGAGCTCGCCTCGCTGAGCGGCCACGAGCTCTCCACAAAGATGTCCGTGGTGCTGACGGAGCGCGTCCGCCCGGAAATGATGACCTGCGAAGACGTGGTGGCCACGGGCCGCTATCCCTATACCGGGCGTTTCGGCGTCCTTACGGAGCAGGATCGGCGGATCGTGCAGGAATCCATGGACCTCGTGCACATCGGCGACCTCGCAGAGCGCGATTTCACCCGCACCAGCGACGGGCAGAAGCAGCGCGTCATGCTGGCCCGGGCCATCTGTCAGGAGCCGGAGATCCTCGTGCTGGACGAACCCACTTCCTTCCTGGATATGAAACACAAGCTGGAATTCCTCTCCATCCTGCAGGACATGACCCGCACCCGCCGCCTGTCGGTCATCCTCTCCCTTCACGAACTGGATTTGGCGGAGCGCATCTCCGACCAGGTAGCCTGCGTCCGGGGAGACCGCATCGCGCGCTTCGGGCCTCCGGAAGAGATCTTCACCTCCGGCCACATTCCGGAGCTCTTCGGCCTGACCGTCGGCTCCTACGACGCCCGCACCGGAGATGTGGAACTGGCCGCCGTGCAGGGCGAGCCGCAGGTCTTCGTCCTTGGCGGCTGCGGCACAGCCACACCCTTCTACCGCCGTCTCCAGCGCGAAGGCACGCCCTTCGCCACCGGCATCCTCTGGGAAAATGACCTCGACTACCCGGCTGCGAAAGCTCTGGCCTCCCGGGTTCTCTCCGTTCCCGCCTTTACCGAAGCAGGCGAAGATATCCTGCAGGAAGCCCGGGCGCTCATGGAAAGCTGCCCGCAGATCCTTTGCCCGCCGAAGCTGGTGCAGCAGCCGCATCTGCCGCCCGGCCTGCGGAAACTGATCCGGCAGAGTTCAGTTACAGAATAAACGCCAGGATATCGATCACCGCCTCGACGATCAGCGTCAGCGCAATGCAGGTTATATTTCCTCCCCCAACGCCTTGCTCCCCATGAAGTCCACCAGCTTCCGCTGCACTGCGTCCGCTTTCCTCCGCGGATACGAGAGATAGATCTCCCGGATCGCCAGCGGATCATCCAGCTGGTAGAAGACCACGGAGTCCGTCGGCGTCACATACTCGGGAATCGTGGAACGCAGGAAGGAGACGCCGGTTCCCTCACAGGTCAGATAATACGCCGTCATCATCTGCGTCAGATACATGGTGATCCTCGGCTCAAATCCTGCCTTCCGGCACAGAGCCGCGCTGCGCTCATAGATATCATTTCCCTGCTTCAACATCAGGAACGGTTCATCCTGAAACCTCTGCAGAGGCACTGCCGGCTTCTTCCGCCCCGGCTCATTACGCTTCAGCAAACTGTCAAAGCTGTAGCAGTATTCCGCCAGCTCCCGGTTGATTGCAAAGCGGGCCGGAACCGCCAGCACGATCTCCTCGGAGGCCCAGGCCATGGTCTCAATCTGCGGATCGTGGATACGCTCCGCCTCCAGCAGAAAATCCACCTTGCCATGCAGCATCTTATCCACCATGCTCTTCGTGCTGCCTTCAGAAAAAGTCAGCGTAATATCCGGATAGAGCGCACGGAACTCATCCATCAGCCGTGGAAGAACATAGGTACAGAAGAACATGGAGCTGCCGATGTGCAGCTCTTTTCCATTCTCCACATGCAGCTCGGCAAAATACCGCCGCATATCCTCTTCGATGGCCGTCACCTTCTCGACCTGCTCGATATAGTAGCGCCCCGCCTCCGTCAGGGAAATGGGATTCGTAGAGCGGTCAAAGAGCGGCGCCTTCACCTCCTGCTCCACCTTCTTCACCACCGAGCTGAGCCAGGGCTGGGAAATATACAGCTTCTGCGCTGCCCGGGAAAAGCTCCTCTCCTGATAGACCGCATAGACATAATCCTTATATTCCAGCACAGCGCACCTCCTATTCGTGAATCCGAATACCCCTATTTGTGACACGTCTTTTACATTTATTTTAATCCAAAGTAAAGTATAAATCAGAAAACAGCCCGACGTCAAGGCGAAATACAGACAGGATATCTGCCCCTTACATCAGCCTGTTGGAAACAAGGCACTTGTTTCCCAGGGATTACACAAACCATTCTGAGGAGGAATCACCCATGAGCACTCACATTGCTTCCCGTATGAATCAGCTGGCGCCCTCCGGCATCCGCAAGATCAACGAGAAGGCGCTGGCCATGGAACGGGCCGGTGCATCCGTCATTCATTTCGAGATCGGGCGTCCTGATTTCGACACACCTGCGTACATCAAGCAGGCCGCCTGCCGGGCTCTGGAGGAAGGACAGGTTCACTACACCTCCAACTTCGGCACCATGGAGCTGCGTCAGGCGATTGCCGACAAACTGAACCGTGAAAATAACATTCCCTACCAGGCTTCCGAAGTGCTGGTTACCGTCGGCCTCTCCGAAGCCGTTTTCGCCGTGCTGTCCACGATCCTGGACGAGGGCGATGAGATCCTGATCCCGGATCCGGTCTGGCTGAACTACCTGAATGTTCCCCGTCTGCTGGGCGCAGTCCCTGTCAGCTATGAGCTCCGCGAAGAGAACGGATATGAGATGGATCTTGACGAGATCCGCGTAAAGATCACCGGGCGCACCCGCGCCATCGTCTTGGTCACCCCCAACAACCCCACCGGCGGCGTCCTCTCCGAAGAAACGCTGCAGGGGCTGGCGCAGATCTGCATCGAGCATGACATTCTGGTGATCTCCGATGAGATCTACGAGCGCCTGATCTACGACGGGGAAAAGCATGTGAGCATTGCTTCCCTGCCCGGCATGAAGGAGCGCACCTTCACGCTGAACGGCATGTCCAAGGCCTACGCTATGGACGGCTGGCGTCTCGGCTATGTGGCGGCTCCGGAGGAATACATCCTCGTCCTGAACAAGTTCCATCAGCACAACACCACCTGCGCCCCCGCGTTCGTGCAGGCTGCCTCCGTCGCCGCGCTGACGCAGGAAGGCGATGAGATCCGTAAGATGGTCGCGGAATACCAGCGACGCCGCGACGCCGCCGTCGCCGCCATTCAGGCCATTGAAGGTCTCGGCTGCCAGTGCCCCAAAGGCTCCTTCTATCTCTTCATCAACTGCAAATCCCTCGGCCTGCCCTCCGCCGCGCTGGCAGAACATCTGCTGGAGCACGCCGGCATCGCCCTGGTTCCCGGCGACGTGTTCGGTCCCGGCGGGGAAGGCTACCTGCGGATGTCCTTCGCCAACAGCTATGACAACGTCGTGGAGGGATGCCGCCGCCTCGCAGAGGCAGTGAAGGAACTGCGTGAAGAGAAAGTACAGGAAGGGAACACCATCAAATGAAAAAGAAAAAACTAAGTCTGGCCGTTAAAACCTTTATCGGATTTGCCCTTGGTATCGTCATCGGTCTGATCTTCGGAGAAAAAGCCGCTGTCATCAAACCCCTGGGAACCATTTTCCTGAACATGATCAAAATGGTCGTCGTCCCCATGGTGTTCTTCTCTATCACCGCGGGGGTCGCCAGTCTGGGCGATCTGCGCAAACTGCGCAACATCGGCGTGAAGGTCGTGGGACTGTACGCCATCACCTCCGCCATTTCCGTCCTGATCGGACTCCTTGTCGCCAATGTGATCAATCCCGGTAAAGGCTTCGACATGAGCGCACTGAGCGGCACCTCCGAATATGAGGCACAGGAAATGCCCAGCGTCATTGATACCATCGTTAATGCCTTTCCTTCCAACATCTTCGAAGCCTTCGTGGAAGCGGATATGCTGCAGATCATTGTCTTCTCGGTCTTCCTGGGTGTCGCGCTCATCATGATGAAGGAGGAAGGCGAGCGTCTGAGCTACGCCATCCAGTCCCTGGCCAACGTTATGTATAAGATCACTGCCATCGTCATGGAATTCTCTCCCATCGGCGTGGCTGCACTGCTGGCGGAATCCGTAGGAACCTACGGTCTGGATATTTTCGGACCTCTGGGCAAGCTCATCCTCACGGTTTACGCCTCGGACGTCGTCCTCGTCTGTCTGATGTATGTTCCCATGATCGCGATCCTGGCCCGCTTCCCTCTGAAACGTTTCTTCAAGGGCATCTGGAAGGTCTGGGTAGTCACCGTCAGCACAACCAGCAGCAGCGGCACCCTGCCAGTCGCCACCTCCATTACCAATGATGAGTTCGGCGTATCTCCTGAACTCTCCTCCTTCTCTCTTCCTCTGGGAGCCACGATCAATATGAACGGCGGCTGTGTCTTCTATGCGGCAGCCATCGTCTTCACCGCACAGATTTACGGTGTCACTCTGACGCCCGCCGCACTTGTCAACATCGTTTTGTCAACCGTCCTGCTCGCCATGGGCTGCCCCGGTGTGCCGGGAGGCGCCATCATCATGACGACGATTCTGCTGACCAACATGGGACTTCCTCTGGAGGTCGTAGGACTGATCGCCGGTATCTTCCGCCTGATCGACATGGCAGACACCACCTTCAACGTCACCGGCGATGTAGTAACCACTCTGGTCGTCGCCCGCAGTGAAAATCTGCTGAACGTCCCGACGGATGATGTCTCGAAAGCCGTTTAACACTTAAAAAGGAGAATTCACTATGCGTTTTGTTACATTGAAACTCGACGGCCGGGAAGTGGCCGGTATCCGTACATCCCGCGGCGTCGTCACCCTTGCCGCCCTCAACGAAGCAAAAGGAACCTCGTATCCGACCGATCTTCTCTCTCTGATCCAAGCGCAGGAGATCCCCGCTCTGACCGCCTGGTACAATGCGGGCGGTCGGGAGGAGCTCGAAGAAATGGCCACCATTCCCCGGGAAAAATGTATTTTCGGACCACTCTACCGGCATCCGAAGCGTATCTTCGGCATCGGCCTGAACTACAAGGACCATGCTGGAGACATCGGCTCCGCCGCCCCCACCGGGTTCCCCGGCAGCTTCTTCAAGATGGCGGATACCCTGATCGGCCCCGGAGATACGATTCAGCTCCCCCGCCTGAAGGAAGCCGTCAGAACCACCGCCGAAGCGGAGCTGGGCGTCGTCCTGGGACGCGACTGCCGCGACGTATCCGAGGAAGACTGGCAAAGCGCCATCGTGGGCTACACCACCATCCTCGACATGACGGAGGAGTCCATCCTCAAGGGCAATGAATTCGTCGCCGGGAATCCCCGCTACCTGACGATCGTGAAGAACTTCCCCACCTTCTTCTCCTTCGGTCCGGAGCTGGTCACCCCCGACGAGGTTCCCGATGTACTGGCTCTGGAGGTTCAGTCCGTACACAACGGAGCGATCTACGCGAAGAATACGGTCTCCAACATGACCCACCGCCCCGCCCGTCTGGTCTCCCTGCACAGCAGCATCCAGGGCTGGTATGCCGGAGATGTGCTCTCCACCGGCACCCCCCGCGCCTTCCCCCTGCAGGACGGCGACGTGGCCGAGTGCCGCATCTACGGCCCGAACGGCTTCGAGATGGAGCCTCTGATCAACCCGGTCACGGATCTCAAGAAGCATCCGGAGCTGGATTAAACCGCGCACCCGCGAATCTCACAATCGGATAGGGGGAGTTCTCTCTCCCTATCCGCCGCGCGGGGCGCGGGCAGCAAAGCTGCCATTATTCCTGTCGCGCCCCTGCGCATCATAATATGCCGCCCAATCAGAGGCGGCGGAATGGAGACGATTTACCATGAGTAAGAACATTGTCATAATGAACGGTAGCCCCCGGAAAAAGGGAAATACTTCCGCGCTGGTAAAAGCCTTCACAGAAGGCGCCGAAAATGCGGGAAATACCGTAACGGAATTCTTCCTGCAGGGCATGGATATCCATGGCTGCCTGGGCTGCTTCGGCGGACACAGCCGCCAGGCATGTCCCTGTGTGCAGAAAGACGACATGAGCCAGATCTATCCGGCTGTCAGAGAGGCCGACGTGGTCGTACTGGCAAGCCCGCTGTACTACTGGACCATGAGCGGACAGCTGCGAACCGCGCTGGACCGGCTCTTCGCCCTGGAGGAAGGAGACGGCAACCTGCTTCGGGGAAACGGAAAGTCTTCCGCGCTTCTGATGGCTGCGGAAGGACACGCCTTCGAGGACGCGGTGCTTTACTTCGATCATCTCATGGAGCATCTCCGCTGGAAGAACCTCGGCTATGTCCTGGCCGGCGGCAATATGAACACAGGAGATGTCGAAGGAAAAACCGAAATGGAGCAGGCACGCACACTGGGAGCATCAATACACTAACGCATTTTTAGAATCCGGGGAAGAACTTCACCCCTTCACTCTTCAAACAAATATTTTCAGGAGGTTTTCACAATGGAATTCGGATTAAAAGACAAGGTTGTTCTGTGTATGGCGTCGGCCGCCGGTCTCGGCAAGGGAATCGCCATGGAGATGGCCCGCGAGGGTGCGAAGGTCATGATCTGTACCGCCGCAGCCTTTGAGGATCAGCTGCGTGCGGCGCAGGATGAGATCGAGAAAGAGACCGGGAACCGCCCGGAGGCTTATCTCTGCGACGTGAACAAAGCGGAGGACATCCAACAGCTGGTGAATTACACGGTCGAGAAGCTGGGCGACATCTATGCGCTGGTCAATATGTGCCCCGGCCCGAAGCCCGGCCCCTTTGACTCCTTCGACGACGACGCCTGGGAGGGTGCGTTCAACCTCTGTCTGCTCTCCTACATCCGCACGATCCGTGCCTGCCTGCCCTCCATGCGTCGGCTGGGCGGAGGCCGCATCGTCAATTCCACCAGTTCTTCGGTCAAAGACTGCCTGGACAACCTGATTCTCTCCAATACCATGCGCATGGGCGTGGTCGGCATGAGCAAAACCCTGGCCAAGGAGCTCGGCAAGGACAACATCCTCGTCAACGTCATCGGACCGGGCCGCATTGGCACCGCCCGCATCACGAACCTGAACGCCATTCGAGCCGAGAAGGCCGGTATCTCCGTGGCCGACTACGAGAAGGAAGACCTCAAGTCCTTCCCCATGGGCCGCTATGGCAACACCGACGAATACGGCCGTCTCGCCGCTTTCCTCTGCTCCGAAGCCAATACCTATATCTCCGGGCAGACCATTCTGCTGGACGGCGCGATGACAGGGGCGTACTAAATTTCCATAAAAAATAGCAACACCATGGCAATTCGGGTGGGAGATGCCGACGGTTCTTTATCCGTTGGCTCTCTCCCCGTTTGTCAGTACAAACGAAGGGAGATGCATTCATGTACAAGATTTTGGTTGCCGGTCCTGAAGAAATATTCCCGGGCTGCCCGATCGATGTCAACGCTGAAACCGTAGACTTTTTTACCACAGACAAATCTCAATGCTTCAATTCTCTGAACCCCGCGGATGTCGCTTCATGCGACGGCGTGATCGTTCCCGGCGGAGTCCCGGATGTCAGCCCCTCTTTCTGGAATGAGGAAATCGCTGGAAGTCACGATGTAGATGTGGATATGGACCGGAAACAGCTCGCTATGATCGACCAGGCTGTCCAGCTTCACAAACCGATTCTCGGCATCTGTCGTGGTCACCAGCTGGCCTGTGTCTATTTCGGCGCCACTCTGATTCAGGATATCAAAACCGGAGATCATCACCGTTATGTACCGGGGGAACCCCGTTTCCACAGAATATATAATATCCCTGGCACCTTTATGCACGATCTGTACGGAGACAGTTTCAAAGGAAACAGCGGACATCACCAGGCACTTCGGAAGATTCCTGATTGCCTTCGTGTCACACAGCTCTGGTGTCAGGATGACCAACTGGATAAATATATACAAATGGCACAGGAAGGCACTCTGCGGGAAGGCACGGATGAATGTATCATCGAAGGCGTTTACCACACCGATTATCCTTTCATTGGAATTCAGTGGCACCCGGAGCTGCGCGGAGAAATGTACTGCAAACGGATCGATCTTTTAA